>NZ_LIPP01000104.1 GCF_001418335.1 Streptomyces aurantiacus
GCCCTGGGCTCGAAGCCGCCGCCGTCGTCACTGACGCGCAGGACGGCACCCGGGCCGCGCCGTTCCAGCGTGACGTCGACACGGGCCGCGCCCGAGTGCCGCAGCGCGTTGTGCAGCGCCTCCTGGGCGACCCGCCGCGCGGGCCGCCACCTCGGCCTGGTGTCCATGCGCGACCGGACGAACGGCGTCGGCGGCAGGCTCGCGGTGGAGTCGGCGCCCGGGAAGGGCACCACGATCGAGATGGAGGTCCCCGGTGGCTGACGCAATCAAGGTGCTGCTCGTCGACGACCACCAGGTGGTCCGCCGGGGACTGCGGACCTTCCTGGAGGTACAGGACGACATCGAGGTCGTGGGAGAGGCGTCCGACGGCGCCGAAGGAGTCGCCCGCGCCGAGGAGCTGAAGCCCGACGTCGTCCTCATGGACGTCAAGATGCCGGGCATGGACGGCGTGGAGGCCCTGCGCAGGCTCCGCGAACTGGACAACCCCGCGCGCGTGCTCATCGTCACCAGCTTCACCGAGAAGCGCACGGTGATCCCGGCCCTGCGCGCGGGCGCCGCGGGCTACGTCTACAAGGACGTGGATCCCGACGCCCTCGCCGGCGCCATCCGCTCGGTCCACGCGGGGCACATCCTGCTCCAGCCCGAGGTGGCCGGCGCCCTGCTGTCCGAGGAGGGGAGCAACTACGGCCAGGGGCGAGGCGGTTCGCTCACCGAGCGGGAGCGCGAGGTGCTCGGCCTGATCGCCGACGGCCGCTCCAACCGAGAGATAGCCCGCGCCCTCGTCCTCTCCGAGAAGACCGTCAAGACGCACGTCTCGAACATCCTGATGAAACTCGACCTCGCCGACCGCACCCAGGCCGCACTGTGGGCCGTACGCAACGGGGCGGCAGGCTGATTGACCTGCTGATGACCTGCTTGTGAGCTGCTGATCCGTGGAACGGCCGGTCTTCCGTATTGCCCTCCGGAGGGCAATACGGAGCGTCTTCCTCCGGAGTGAGATTCATACCGTCGTGGGAATGTCCCCCGGATGGCGCATCCTTCCGGGCCCGCGGCCGTTCTCCAGTGCGTGCTGCGGCGCTCTGCCGCAGCGGTTCGCTAGGAGAGGGCTCAGAAGTGAAGAACCTGAAGAAGGCCGCAGCCGTCACGATGGTGGCCGGTGGCCTCGTTGCCGCCGGTGCCGGTTTCGCCTCCGCCACCGACGGTGCGCACGCCGGCGGCAAGGCCGTGGGCTCGCCGGGTGTCGCCTCGGGCAACCTCGTCCAGGTCCCGGTCGCCGTCCCCGTGAACGCGGTCGGCAACACCGTGAACGTCATCGGCGTCCTGAACCCGGCGTTCGGCAACGACGGCCTCAACGGCTGACGACGGCTTCAGGGGCTGACGTACGCCCTTGGGGAGAGGTGACCACCGGCCTTCCAGGTTCGCCTGGAAGGCCGGTCCGGTTCTCGGCCCGTCGGACCACCGGCCCGAACGGACGGGCAGAAGGCACCCGCCGGTTTCTCAGCGAACCCCGCGCTCCCTCTCCTCCACGAACGCGTTGTAGGCCGCCACCTGTGCCCGCCTGGCCGTACGTTCGACCGGGCGCAGCGCCTCGGAGCGTGCGGCCATCTCCGACGCGCTCACAGCCCCGCCGTGCCCGTTGCCGTACGCCACGGAGACGAGCAGTCCGACACGCCGGGACAGCGCAAGCACCCGCACCGCTCTCGGCGGATAGCCGGGAGCGAGCGCCTCGCCGTCCCGCTCGGCCCGCGCCCGGTACGCGTCGATCGCCGCCTCGGCGACCGGACCCGAACCCGCCACGTCGAGCCGCGACAGCACGTCGGTCGCGTCACGCAACGCCTCCGCGAGCTCCCGCTCCGCCTCACCGAGAGACGGCACATCGGCGGGCGGCGCCTCGCGCACCGCCAGACAGTGCCAGACGACCTCCACATGCACATCTCCGTCGGGACCGGCCTCGTACACCTCGGGTACGAGCCCGAGGCCGACCCCGTGACAGACCACCGCCTCCTCGGCCTCCAGGGCGCGTGCGTTGAACTCCGGCGGTCCGCTCAGCCCGAGCGGATGCCCGGGCGCGGGCAGCGCGACCCGCAGGCCGGTCGCCCCGAGGGCACGCAACCGCCCCAGAGCGAGCGAGAGTCCGACGGGCGCCGTCTCCCCGGGCAGTCCCTCGACCCGGTGCACGGCGTCCTCACCGACGATGGCGACCACCGCGTCGTCCGGCGAAACGATTCCGGCCAAAAGGGCATTTCCCCATGCCGCCAGCAGTCCTGAGCGTGGTTCCGAAAGCATGGCTCCCACCCTAAGGACCGGCCGATGGATTGGTCGGGTCGACCGGTGGCGTAGGTTTTCCCTGGGGGCTGCGTCCACAGACGTCAGCGACGGCCGAGACTGCAATGGGAGACAGCGCGCTCATGAGCGATGTACTGGAGCTTGAGGACGTATCCGTGGTCCGAGAGGGCCGGGCTCTGGTGGACCAGGTCTCCTGGTCGGTCAAGGAAGGCGAGCGCTGGGTCATCCTCGGACCCAACGGCGCCGGGAAGACGACCCTCCTCAATCTCGCCTCCAGCTACCTCTTCCCCAGCCAGGGCACCGCCACCATCCTCGGCGAGACCCTCGGCAAGGTCGACGTCTTCGAGCTGCGCCCGCGCATCGGCGTGGCCGGCATCGCCATGGCCGAGAAGCTCCCCAAGCGCCAGACCGTCCTGCAGACGGTACTGACCGCCGCGTACGGCATGACGGCCGGCTGGCACGAGGACTACGAGGACATCGACGAACAGCGCGCCCGCGCCTTCCTCGACCGCCTCGGCATGACCGAGTTCGTGGACCGCAGGTTCGGCACGCTCTCCGAGGGCGAGCGCAAGCGCACCCTCATCGCCCGCGCACTGATGACCGACCCCGAGCTGCTGCTCCTCGACGAGCCCGCCGCGGGCCTCGACCTCGGTGGCCGCGAGGACCTCGTACGCCGTCTCGGCCGCCTCGCCCGCGACCCGATCGCCCCCTCCATGATCATGGTCACGCACCATGTCGAGGAGATCGCCCCGGGCTTCACCCACGTCCTGATGATCCGCCAGGGCAAGGTGCTCGCGGCAGGCCCCCTGGAACTCGAACTCACCTCGCGCAACCTCTCGTTGTGCTTCGGCCTCCCCCTCGTCGTCTCCCAGGCCGGCGACCGCTGGACCGCCCAGGGCCTGCCCCTCTCCTGACGACTCCCCTGACAACCCTCCTGACAACCAGGAACACCCGCCCCAACCTGATCGGCGCCCTGTCGGGGACGGGACCCGCGGATCTACCATGACCATGTGGACGACATCGATGCATGGGTGTGGTGGCTGATCGGCGCGGCCGGGCTGGGAATCCCGCTGGTCGTGACCGCGATGCCGGAGTTCGGGATGCTCGCCGTCGGCGCTGTCGCGGGCGCCGTGACCGCGGGGCTCGGAGGCGGCGTCGTCCTCCAGGTCGTCGTCTTCGCCGCCGTCTCGGTCGCGCTCATCGCGGTCGTACGCCCCGTCGCGACCCGGCATCGCTCCCAGCGGCCCCAACTGGCCACCGGGATAGACGCCTTGAAGGGCAAACAGGCCGTCGTCCTGGAGAGAGTCGACAGTTCGGGCGGCCGGATCAAACTCGCCGGCGAGGTCTGGTCCGCACGCGCCCTCGACACCACACGCGCCTACGACGTGGGCGAAGAGGTGGACGTGGTGGAGATCGAGGGGGCCACGGCGATCATTGTGTGACCGCCGGGGCGTCCAGTGAACGGAACGTTGCACGTGGCGAGTTGTGGTCTGACACACTCGTCCAGCAAGATCTTCGACAGTCACCTGTCGCACGTCACGAGATCTTCCGGAAGCACCGAGGCGGAGAAGGGTACGGGGAGCCACGATGGAACCGATCATCATCGTCCTGATCATTCTGGTGGTGTTGGTCTTCATCGCGTTGATCAAGACCATCCAAGTCATTCCCCAGGCCAGCGCCGCCATTGTCGAGCGCTTCGGCCGTTACACGCGGACTCTCAACGCGGGCCTCAACATCGTCGTCCCGTTCATCGACTCGATCCGCAACCGCATCGACCTCCGTGAGCAGGTCGTACCGTTCCCGCCCCAACCGGTGATCACCCAGGACAACCTGGTCGTGAACATCGACACCGTCATCTACTACCAGGTGACCGACGCCCGCGCCGCGACCTACGAGGTCGCCAGCTACATCCAGGCCATCGAGCAGCTCACCGTCACCACGCTCCGCAACATCATCGGCGGCATGGACCTGGAGCGGACCCTGACCTCCCGCGAGGAGATCAACGCGGCCCTGCGTGGTGTCCTCGACGAGGCCACCGGCAAGTGGGGCATCCGCGTCAACCGCGTCGAACTGAAGGCGATCGAGCCACCCACCTCCATCCAGGACTCGATGGAGAAGCAGATGCGCGCCGACCGTGACAAGCGCGCGGCGATCCTCACCGCCGAAGGTATCCGCCAGTCCCAGATCCTCACCGCCGAGGGCGAGAAGCAGTCCGCCATCCTCCGGGCCGAAGGTGAGGCCAGGGCCGCCGCGCTGCGCGCCGAGGGCGAGGCGCAGGCGATCCGTACGGTCTTCGAGTCCATCCACGCCGGTGACGCGGACCAGAAGCTCCTCGCCTACCAGTACCTCCAGATGCTCCCGAAGATCGCCGAAGGCGACGCGAACAAGCTCTGGATCGTGCCCAGCGAGATCGGCGACGCCCTCAAGGGCTTGAGCGGCGCCATGGGCAACTTCGGCCCGATGGGCGGGATGGGCGGAGGCGGCGGCCAGCAAGCCAACACCCCCACAGAACGCCGAGAAAACCCCCCGGTCACGGACTGACCCCAAGGGGCTCCCCTCCCAAGAGGCGAGCCCCTCCGGCGTGCTACGGGGGCGCAGCCCCGGCTTCAGGGGCGCGGGGAACGGCGCAATCTTTGGCTTTGGGGGCGCGAGGAACGGCGCAATCTCTTGGGGGCGCGGGGACGGCGCAGTCTTTTAGGGGCGCGGGGAACTGCGCGACAAGCCACAACGCCCCCGCACCCGACAACGCACCGGCATTCTCCGGTCTAGCAAAGCAAAACGCAGCGCTACGCCGGCTGCGCAAGCCACTCCGGCAAAGCCTCAAGCTCATCCCGCCCCAGCGCCAGCAACATCGCATCGGCCGGCGTCGGCTCGAACGGCCGCCGCAACAACGGCATCCCCGCCTGCTCCGGCGTACGCGCAGCCTTGCGGTGGTTGTCGTCCGCACACGAGGCCACCGTGTTCAACCAGGAGTCCTGACCACCCTGCGCCCGCGGCACCACATGGTCCACCGTGGTCGCCCGCCGGCCGCAGTACGCGCACTTGTGCCGGTCACGCACCAGCACACCCCGCCTCGACCACGGCGCTTGTCTTCGGAACGGCACCCGTACATAGCGGCAGAGCCTGATCACCCGCGGCGCGGGTATGTCCAGCGCGGCCCCGCGCATACGCAGTTCGGGGTGGGCCTGCTCGACGACTGCCTTGTCCTGCAGCACCAGCACGACGGCTCGGTTCAACGTCACCGTCGACAGCGGCTCGAAGCTCGCGTTCAGCACCAGCGTGTCGCGCATCCAGCCCACCTCCCATGTGCACCGGCCCACCACCTGGCGGGCTTGGATCAACTCTGGCCGGGCACGCCGAGATGGACAACGCAATAAAAATGCCCGCCCCTGATCAATTCCATGACCAGAGACGGGCAAAACGTTCAGTGAACGGTCAGCTCTCCGCGGGAGCCGCGTACTCGGCGATGAACTGCGCCCTCGCCAGCGTGTGGAACCGGAGATTGAAGCCCACGAAGGCCGGTGAGGCGTCCGAGTCCGGACCGAGCTTCTCCTGGTCCACCGCGTACACCGTGAACACGTACCGGTGTGCCGGATCACCCGCCGGAGGTGCGGCGCCCCCGAAGTCCTTCGACCCGTAGTCGTTGCGCGCCTGGACGGCGCCCTCGGGCAGACCCTCGAACTTCCCCGTGCCCGCGCCCGTCGGCAATTCCGTCACCGAGACCGGAATGTCGAACACGACCCAGTGCCAGAAGCCGCTCCCCGTGGGGGCGTCCGGGTCGAAGCACGTCACGGCGAAACTCTTGGTCTCCGCCGGGAAACCCTCCCAGCGCACCTGCGGTGAGGTGTTCCCGGCCGCGTAGACCTGAGCGTCCTTCAGCGTCGCACCCGCCTCGACGTCCTCACTCGTGGCGGTGAACGACGGCACGACGGGATGGAAGTCATGGGGAAGCGGCGGCCTCTTGGACTCCGTCACCTCGGCACCTCCTGATCGGTTCCTGCTCCTTGGAGACTCTCGCTCCGAGCCTAGAACCAGTTGCGGCGACTGCCGACCTCCGACAGCCACTGGTTGAGGTACGCGGCCCAGTCGGTCCCCTGGAAGTCGTTGAGGCCCACCTGGAAGGAGCGGAAGGAGTCGCTGCCCTCGCTGAACAGACCCGGCTTCTTGTCCATCTCCAGGACGACGTCCATCTCGCGGTCGTCCGCGACGAAGGTCAGCTCGACCTGGTTGAGACCGCGGTACTGCTGCGGCGGGAAGAACTCGATCTCCTGGTAGAACGGCAGCTTCTGCCGCGTACCGCGGATGTGACCGCGTTCCAGGTCCGCGCTCTTGAAGCGGAAGCCCAACTGGATGAAGGCATCCAGCAGCGCCTGCTGCGCCGGCAGCGGGTGCACGCTGATCGGGTCCAGGTCACCGGAGTCCACCGCACGCGCGATCGCCAGCTCCGTGGTCACACCGATGTTCATGCCGCGCAGCGACTGACCGGCGATGTTCGTGATCGGCGTCTCCCACGGGATCTCCAGCCCGAACGGCACCGAGTGCACCCCGTTCGCCTGGAGCTCGAAGGCACCGCCGAGCTGAAGCTTGGTGAACTCGATGTTCTGCTTGTGCTCCGTGTCGTCAGGGCCCTCGACCTCCACCTTGGCCTGCAGCCCGACCGCCAGGCCCTCGATCGCCTGGTTCACGGATCCGCCCTGGATCCGCACCTCACCCTGGACGACACCGCCGGGAACGACGTTGACCTCGGTCAGCTCCGTCTCGACCGAAGCCCCACCGGCTCCCAGGCTCGCAAGCAGCCGCTTGAACCCCATGTCTTCTCCTCCTCGGGCCAACGCCCCGTTGTTGTTCCGCACGGATCGGATCCTTGATCCATACATACGCGATCCAGCCGCGTCCGGTTCCGCGCCCTCACCCTGGCAAGCTGGGCGCTCCCTGACCACCCCGCAGGCAGTCACACACCTGCACTACCCTCGGAAACCATGATCGCGGCCCCTGACCGTACGCCCCTCACACGGGACTTCTTCGACCGACCCGTACTCGAAGTCGCCCCCGACCTCTTGGGGCGCGTACTCGTGCGCACCACCCCGGACGGTCCGATCGAACTCCGTCTCACGGAGGTCGAGGCCTACGACGGCCCGAACGATCCCGGTTCACATGCCTATCGCGGGCGCACGCTCCGCAACGACGTGATGTTCGGACCGCCCGGGTACGTGTACGTCTACTTCACCTACGGCATGTGGCACTGCATGAACCTGGTCTGCGGCCCGGAGGGCAGGGCGAGCGGGGTCCTGCTCCGCGCCGGGGAGATCACCGAAGGCGCCGAAGTCGCTCGCAAACGTCGACTTTCGGCCCGACACGACAGAGAACTGGCCAAAGGCCCGGCCCGCCTGGCCACGGCACTGGGGGTGGACCGGTCCCTCGACGGTACGGACGCATGCGCCTCCGAGAGTTCACCGCTGAGCCTCCTGCACGGCACCCCGGCGACCTCCGACCAGGTACTCAACGGCCCGCGCACCGGAGTGGCCGGCGACGGAGGCGTCCACCCGTGGCGCTTCTGGATCACCGGCGACCCGACGGTGAGCCCTTATCGGGCCCACACCCCCCGCCGCCGCCGAACTTGACTCGCCTCTGGGCGATCCGTAACGTAGCCCAAGCCGCTTGAACCGGGTACTGCGTTCAGTCAGCAGCCGGAGGTGGCCAAACCACTACTTACGACTTCCTCTCAGCGAGGGTCAATTCAGCGTGTCCGCATGCCTGAATTCGAACTCGCGGAACTCGATTATGAGTTGCCGAGGGGATCGGCTAACGTAGTGAATGTCGAAAGGCCGCGAGGCCAAAAGGCAAATCCCTCCGATTGGGAATCACGGCCGGAAACGGTCTGATAGAGT
>NZ_LIPP01000105.1:0-12520 GCF_001418335.1 Streptomyces aurantiacus
CACGAAAGAGCCGGTACCGGCTCTTTCGTGCTTACGCGCCGCGGTCGTACGGGCCGTCGTCAGGACTGGTCCGGCAGGGCCAGCCACTCCTTCCACGACAGGTCGCGCCCGAGGTACCGGGGCCGCTCGAAGGGCCACGCCTCGGCGATCCACCGCGGCACGAACGCGTCCAGGTCCCGCTCCAGCGGGGTCCCCACCCGGTCGTCGACGACCCACCAGGAGATCTCGGCGTCGGCACCGGCCTTCTCCGGCGGGTCGATGTAGACGCACCCGTACTCGGTGGTCTCCGCCTCGTCGAGCAGCACGTAGTTGAAGGACTCGTGAGCGGCGATCTCGGCCGCGTGCCGTTCCAGGTCGGCCAGGTTGGCCTCGTACGTGATGGTGGCGGCGGGCCAGCCCCAGGCCGCCCCGAAGACGGACCACAGCCGCTCCCGCGACCCCATCACCGTCGGATAGTCGATCGCGGCGTCCGCCCCGGTGATCGGCCGGAGGTGCGGCCCGCCGGGCACGTCGACGCGCAGCGGATGGACGAAGTCAGCGGGCAGCCATGTCATCCCCGGAGGCTAACGGCCCGGCCGCCGCCCCGCCCCGGAATTTCCCGCCGAACCGGCCTCATCGCCCTCCTGACCGGCTGGCCTGACCGGCTGGCCTGACCGGGCAGCTTGAGCGCGACAGCGAAAGCGCGCCCGCCCTCAGCTCCCAGGGAGCCGGAGGACGGGCGCGCTCGAAAGAACCGGACGCAACCGGAAAGCGAACCGGAAACCGTACGTGGACCGGAAACCGTACGCGGACCGGAAACCGTACGTGGATCAGTCGGCGTTCTTGATCGCCGAGATGTCGAAGGTCAGCTTGATCTTGTCGGAGACGAGCACGCCACCGGTCTCCAGCGCCGCGTTCCAGGTCAGGCCCCACTCGGAGCGCAGGATCTCGCTCTTGCCCTCGAAGCCGACGCGCTCGTTGCCGAACGGGTCCTTCGCGGCGCCGTTGAACTCCAGGTCGATGGAGAGCGGCTTGGTGGTGCCGAGGATCGTCAGGTCACCGGTGACGCGGTAGTCGTCGCCGCCGAGGGCCTCCGCCGCGGTGGAGCGGAAGGTCATCTCGGGGAACTCCTCGATCTTGAAGAAGTCCGCGCTCTTCAGGTGACCGTCACGGTCGTCCGAACCGGTGCTGATGCTGTCCATCTTGATGTCGAGGGTCGCCGTCGACAGCGACGGGTCGCCGCCGTCCAGGTGCAGGCTGCCGGTGAAGTCCTGGAAGCCGCCCTTGACGTTCGTCACCATGGCGTGGCGCGCGACGAAGCCGATCGTCGAGTGCGACGGGTCGATCGTGTAGTCGCCGGTGAGGGCGGCCAGGTCGGGGCTCACGGCGCCGGGTGCTGCGGTGGTGGTGTCCGTGTCCTTGCGGCCGAAGATACCCATGACTAGCTCCTTGGGGGACGAGCCCCGGCCCTGCGCCGAAGCTGTTTAAAGTTCAACTATGGCGACCATAGACCTATTCCCTACGTGTTTCAACCGTGAGCAGGGCGTGTTGTCCGGGTTGCAATCAGTCGTCATTGGTCTACTCCTAAGGCGATCCGCTGACCCCCTGGTGGACACGTGTAAAGCTCGGGCACCATCGCCTTGCTCCCTCCCCCGCACCGCGTCCACAGCCCGCACGGTCCACCGTCAGGAGGCTGCCAGGAGATGACTCCCACCCGCCGTACGTTCCTGCTGGCGGCGTCGCTCGCAACGAGCGCGCCGCTCCTCACGCCCGCCTTCTCCGCGCACGCGCACGCGTCCGACGGCGCGTCCGACAGCGCGGCTGGCGACGACGCGTACGCCGACGCCGACGATGAGGTGTACGCCGACCCCGACGACGCCTACGACACGCTCCGCCGTCGCTGGCTGGAGATCGCCCTCGGCGCGGACTACGACCCGGCCGCCGAGCCGTACGCCGCCCGGCTCGCCGAGACCGGCGAACTGGCCCGTGGCTTCCGGGAGTCCATGGCCCCGGCGCCCGGCTCGCTCTGGCCCGACCACCCGTACGACCCGCCGTCCGGCATCACCCAGAGCTACAGCAGGTTGTGGACGATGACGCAGGCGTACGTCCAGGACGGCACCGGTGCCACCGGCGACACGGGCCTGCGCGCGGACATCCTGCGCGGCCTCGACCACCTCTCCGCCACCGTCTACAACCCCTCCACCAGCCGTTACGGCAACTGGTGGGAGTGGCAGATCGGCAGCCCCCGCCTCCTCACGGACATCGTGGCCGCCCTGTACGACGAGCTCACGCAGGCACAGGTCGCCGCCGCCTGCGCAGCCGTGGACCACTTCATCCCCGACAGCATGCTCCGCGACTACTCGGGCACCTCGACCGGAGCCAACCGCGTCGACCTGTGCCGCTCCGTCGCCCTGCGCGGCATCCTCGGCCGCGCCCCGGAGAAGATCGCGCTCGCCCGGGACGCCCTCTCGCCGGTCTTCCCCTACGTCACCGCGGGAGACGGGCTCTACGCCGACGGGTCGTTCGTCCAGCACACCTGGGTCGCGTACTCGGGGACGTACGGGCAGGTCATGCTCGACGGGCTCGGCCGCCTCTTCGCGCTGCTCGCCGGTTCGCAGTGGGAGGTGACCGATCCCGGCAAGCAGATCATTCTCGACAGTGTGGAGAAGGCGTACGCGCCCCTGATCCACGACGGGTTGATGATGGACAGCGTCAACGGGCGTGCCATCAGCCGTGGTTACCTCAAGAGCGACGACCGGCGGGTCATGCGCAGCGACCACTTCCACGGCCAGGCGCTGATCGCCGCGATCGCGCTCCTCGCGCAGGGCGCGAGCGCGGCGGAACGCGACCGCTGGCACGGGCGGATCAAGGGCTGGATCGAACGGGACACCGTCACCCCGATCCTGACGGGACGTCAGTTCGGGGTCGCCGACCTGGCCCGGCTGCAAGCGGTCGCCGACTCGCCCCTCCCGGCTGCCCCCGAGCCGGTGGGTCACCACCTCTTCGCCGCCATGGACCGAGCCGTCCACCGCGGCAAAGGCTCAGGCCGCAGCCCCAGCTCCGGCTCCGGCTCCGGCTTCACCGCGAACATTGCCATGGCGAGCGAGCGGATCGCGTACTACGAGTGCGGCAACGGCGAGAACCCGCGCGGCTGGCACACGGGCGCCGGAATGCTCTACTGGTGGGCGGCCGGACACGGAAGCCGCCCCGATGAGTCCGGTCGATCCGATCAATACACGGACTGGTTCTGGCCGACGGTCGACTGGTACCGGCTTCCCGGCACGACCGTGTCCACCAAGCGGCTCGCCGACCGGGCGGGCGGTGAGTGGGGCGAGCCCAAGCCCGCGGCGCGCTGGGTCGGCGGCACGACGGACGGCGAGTTCGCGGCCGTCGGGCAGCATCTGCGGGGCCTCGGATCGACCCTGGAGGCCCGCAGGTCGTGGTTCTGCCTGGACGACGCGATCGTCTGCCTCGGCGCGGGGATCACCGCCACGGACGGCGTTCCGGTCGAGACGGTCGTCGACAACCGGAACCTGGGGGAGGGCGGCACACAGACCCTCGTACGAGGTCCCGGGTGGGCTCACCTGGAGGGCCACGGAGGCTGGGTCGTCCTGGAGGGGCCGGGCCTGCGAACCCTCCGCGAGGACCGCACCGGCGCCTGGTCCGACATCAACACCACCAGCACCACCGAACGCCGGACCCGCCGCTGGCAGACGCTCTGGCTCGACCACGGCACGGACCCGGTGGACGCCACGTACGCCTACGTCGTACTGCCGGGCGCCTCACGCCGCACGGTCGCCGCCCGCGCCGCCGGCCGGCACGGGCCGACGATCCTCGCCAACGACTCCGGCCGCCAGGCCATGTCCGTACCGTCCCTGGGGTTCCTCGCGGCCAACTTCTGGCGGCCGGGAACGGCGGGTCCGCTCACCGCCTCCGCCGCCGCGAGCGTGCTCGTACGCAGCCGGGGCCGCACCGCGACCCTCTGCGTGAGCGAGCCGCCGCGTACCGGAGAGGCGCTGGAGATCGTGTGGGACCGGCCCGTACGCCGGGTCGTACGGTCCGGTCCTGGCGTCGAGGTGCTCGCCACCGGGCGCCGGCTGAAGCTGCGCGTCACCCCGGGGGAGGTATGTGAGACGCATGAATGTGAGGTGGCTCTCAGCTGACAGCTTTGTGTGACCCCTACAAGCGACAGGCCCTCTGAGCAGTCGGATCGCCTGCACGCGGCCGGGGTTCTGTTCAGGGCTACCAGTAAAACGGGCCGGAGACTGTGCAGAGTCGACGGCCCGCTTTCCTTGGTGGGTTTCGTAAGGTCACTACATGACCGTTTTGGACGAGACCGAATCCTCGGCCGGCGAGCCCGCGGACTCCCGTGGGCGTGTGGCCGAGCTGCAGGCCATCCGTGCGGAGGCTCTTCGCGGACCCAGCGACAAGGCGACCGCGGCGCAGCACGCCAAGGGCAAGCTGACCTCCCGGGAGCGGATCGAGCTGCTGCTGGACGAAGGCTCGTTCAACGAGGTCGAGCAGTTGCGGCGGCACCGGGCGACCGGCTTCGGCCTGGAGGCCAAGAGGCCGTACACCGACGGTGTGATCACCGGCTGGGGCACGGTCGAGGGCCGCACGGTCTTCGTGTACGCGCACGACTTCCGTATCTTCGGCGGCGCGCTGGGCGAGGCCCACGCCACGAAGATCCACAAGATCATGGACATGGCCATAGCGGCCGGGGCGCCGCTGGTCTCCCTGAACGACGGCGCGGGCGCCCGTATCCAGGAGGGCGTCAGCGCGCTCGCCGGCTACGGCGGCATCTTCCAGCGCAACACCCGGGCGTCCGGGGTCATCCCGCAGATCAGTGTGATGCTCGGCCCGTGCGCGGGCGGCGCGGCCTACAGCCCCGCCCTCACGGACTTCGTGTTCATGGTCCGTGAGACCTCGCAGATGTTCATCACGGGTCCGGACGTAGTCAAGGCGGTGACGGGCGAGGAGATCACCCAGAACGGCCTGGGCGGCGCGGACGTGCATGCCGAGACGAGCGGTGTCGCACACTTCGCGTACGACGACGAGGAGACCTGCATCGCGGAGGTCCGCTACCTCCTGTCGATGCTGCCGCAGAACAACCGCGAGAACCCGCCGACCACCGACACCGAGGACGCCGCGGACCGCCGCTCGGACGTGCTCCTGGACCTGGTGCCGGCGGACGGCAGCCGGCCGTACGACATGACCAAGGTCATCGAGGAACTCGTCGACGACGGCGACTACCTGGAGATCCACGAGCGCTGGGCCCGCAACATCATCTGCGCACTGGCCCGGCTCGACGGCCAGGTGGTGGGCATCGTCGCCAACCAACCGCAGGCCCTGGCGGGCGTCCTGGACATCGAGGCGTCGGAAAAGGCTGCGCGTTTTGTCCAGATGTGCGACGCTTTTAACATTCCGATTGTGACCCTGCTGGACGTACCGGGCTTCCTGCCCGGTGTCGACCAGGAGCACGGCGGAATCATCCGCCACGGCGCGAAGCTCCTCTACGCCTACTGCAACGCGACCGTGCCGCGGATCTCCCTGATCCTGCGCAAGGCCTACGGGGGTGCCTACATCGTCATGGACAGCCAGTCCATCGGCGCTGACCTCACCTACGCCTGGCCGACGAACGAGATCGCCGTGATGGGTGCGGAGGGGGCGGCGAACGTCATCTTCCGCCGCCAGATCGCGGACGCGCAGGACCCCGAGGCGATGCGCGTGCGCATGGTCAAGGAGTACAAGGCCGAGCTGATGCACCCCTACTACGCGGCCGAACGCGGCCTGGTCGACGACGTCATCGACCCCGCGGAGACCCGCGAGATCCTCATCCGCTCGCTCGCGATGCTCCGCACCAAGCACGCGGACCTGCCGTCGCGCAAGCACGGAAACCCGCCGCAGTAGCAGCCCGCGCAGTGGTAACCCGCAGGACCCGTCGCGGCAACCGCGCGGACCTCTCTCTCCCGGAGACTGACACCCATGGACATTCCTGATATCCGCGTCGAGAAGGGCAACGCCGGGCCCGAGGAAGTAGCCGCGGTGACGGCGATCCTCCTGGCCCGCGCGGCCTCCGCCCCGACGGAGACCCCGGCCCACCGGAACCGCCCGAAGGCCGGCTGGCGCCGCCTGGAGCGCACCCCGGGCTTCCGGGCGCCGCACTCCTGGCAGGGCTGAGCACTTACTTGCCGCATCGCCGGACGGACTCCACGGGGAGCCTGTCCGGCGGTTGCTGTTTTCGGGTTCGTACGGTGCTCCGGGCGCGGGCCCCGGTATGCCTAGCGGGTCCTCGTACCGGCGCGTATCTGTTCGGCCAGCCGCTGCAGTTCGGCCGCCGTCGCGGGTGAGGTGTCGCTGAGTCCGCTCTGTACGGCCGTCGGGCTCCGCAAGAAGCGCCGGAGCAGGGCCACGAGCAACCCTTCCGGCAGAGTCCGCAACGCGGCGAACCCGCGAGGGACCGGCGGCGTCGCCAGGGCGGCGAGGTTCTGCCGCATGAGGCGGAGCATGCTGCGGACCGCGTCCCGATCGTCGGCCAGCGCCACCGGGCCGCCCGCCGCGTGCGCCGCCTGCCCGAGTGGCTCCGAGAACGCGGCGTGCGTCCTGAGCCAGGCATCCATCCGCGGCTCCGCCTTGGCATTGATCCCGGCGGTTCGCAACGCCCGCACGATCCGTTCCAGCCGCGGGGTGGTCCGACCGTCGGGTTCGCCGATCGGCATCGCGACCCGGCGGGTCAGGAAATTGGCGGCACGGTAGCGGACCACGTCGTCGTCCATCGTGCCCCCGTCCGTGGGGAAGCCGAGCAGCACCCGCTCGTGGCCGATCACCGCGCCCAGCGGCTGCGGGCCGGCCGCCCAGTTGAGCAGGAACAGCACGTCGCCTTCGACGCCGACGAGTGACTCCAGCACCGCGTCCACCTGATGCGTACGGACGCAGACCGCGACCAGGTCGTACCCGCCGGCCGGGTGCTCGACCACCGGCACCGGTACTTGCCTGACGGTCGGGCTGTCTTCTTCGGCGAACCGCACGCCGTGCCGGCGCAGGGCGGCCAGGCGCTCGCCCCGGGCGAGGAGTGAGGCATCGTGCCCGGCCTCATGCATGCGGGCGGCGAGCTGGCTGCCGGTGACTCCGGCGCCGTACACGAGCAGTTTCATGGCAACCCTCTGTCCCACGCGTGTCAGTCTGCGTGTCAGTCATACGTTCGTTTGATTCAAACGTATGTAGAGTACGCACACATGGGGCCACCCGACACCAGAACCCAGATCCTCGACGCGGCCGAGCGCCTCTTCGCCGAGCACGGCTACCGAGGCGCCTCGATCCGCGCGATCACCGACCTCGCCGGAGCGAACCTGGCGGCCGTCGGGTACCACTTCGGCTCGAAGGCGGAGCTCATGGCCGCAGTCGTCCGCCGTGTGGTCGAGCCCATCAACGCCGCGCAGTGCGCAGGGCTCGACCGACTGCTCGCCCGCACCCCGGACCCGTCGGTCGCCGAACTGGTGGAGGCGTTCGCGGGGCCGATGTTCGACGGGATGACGGCCGGCGACGAGGGCGGTGCCCGGACGTCCCGGCTGATCGTGACGATCCTCAGCGACCCGGCCGAGGAGGTACGCAGCTGGACCGGCGCGGCCGAGGCCACGTTCCGTGATCGCTACCTGGCGGCCTTCGAGCGCGCGCTGCCCGGCCTTTCGCCGGGGGAGCTGTGGTTCCGGATGCGGGGGATACTCGCCGTGACGGCCGTGGACCGCGTCGACGTCCACAACCGGCCCACCCCGGACTGCGTGTCCCCGGCGGCGGAGGGCGAGGCGGCCCGGCGCTGGGCGATCACGTTCCTGGCGGCGGCGATGAGCGCGCCACCGACCGGGGCCGGCCGGTAGGCCGGGAGTGGGTCAGAGCGCCCGAACCGGTGGAGAGAACCTCGGTCGGGCTTTCGCTCTCGCGGATGCGGATGAAGTCCCTCGGTTACCGCACATGCAACGCTACTCAGAGCTCATCCGTAGAGCGGCTTCGTGGATGATCGCCGAGAGCGGGGTGGCACCCTCTCCGTAGACAACGGTCTGCCGCTTGAGGCGATGCGACACCCGGTGCTGCCGCAAGGCCCTTGCGTGGTGTTCGAGCTCGGCGAGGTCCAGGGCATCAGAGGGCAGGATCTCCCTGTACTCCTCCCACCAGCCCCGCGTGCGGCCACCTGTCATCTCGACCAGGGACTCGATGAGTTGCTCGTCGGTGTGCCCCGACTGCCCGTGAAGTGCCCATGTGTCGTTGTCTGGTCAATCGCCCTCCGTTCATCACTCTTGGTGACGACCCTGGGTCATTCTCGTCACATCGGACTCCAAAGCCGTGCCAGCGTGGTGGTCCGCTGATCGACTGACGAGGTGCGGTGGAGCTGTGGTGATGGGATCGTCCTTCCGGCGGGCACGCCTGGTACGCCGGGCCGGGCTGACGGTGGCGTGCGGGGCGCTGGTGGCACTGGCGGTCGTACTCGTGAGCGGGGGCGGTGAGGACACCGTCTCGATGTGGGTGTCAGTGGTGTCCGCCGTCGTGGCGGTGTGTACCTTCGCCGTGGACCTGGTGCGCGGCGCGGGCCCCGAGGAGACGGGTCCGGCCGATCCGCCGGAGGACGTGCGGCGGCGGGCCGCCGCCGCCCTCGCCGACGCGGTGCGGGTGCAGTGGTCGGCGGAGGCCCGCCGGCTGCGGTTGCGCGACCCCGAACCGCTCGCCGTGCGGTGGGAACCGGTGGGCCCGCCGTTCGCCGACCGGGCCCCCGGCGTGCCGGTGCCCGCTCCCCGGGACGAGGACCAGCGGCCGGCCTGGATCATCGACGCCTTCAAGGCAGTGCGCTCCGGGCGGTGGGTGGTGCTGGGCGAGCCGGGAGCGGGCAAGTCCGTCATGGCCGTACGGTTCGTGCTCGGCATGCTGGAGGCACGGCAGCAGGGCGGCCCGGTGCCAGTGTTGTTCGCGCTGGCGGGCTGGGACCCGGGCGCGTCCACGCTGCGGGGCTGGCTCGCGGACCGGCTGGCCAAGGACTACGGCTCCCTGGCGGCGACCGTGGGGGACGGCCGTACGCTCGCGCAGGAACTGCTGGACGCCGGTCTGGTCCTGCCCGTGCTCGACGGTTTCGACGAGATCCCGCCGGGCGCGTACGAGAGCGCGCTGTACGCCCTGAACAGTGAACTGGACCCCGGCCAACCCGTCCTGCTCACCAGCCGCACCGCCGCCTGGGCGGACGCGGTGGAGCGGGGCGGTGTGCCGACCGGTGTGGAGGTCGTACGGCTGCGGCCCCTGGACTCCGCCACCGTTCGCGCCTACCTGACGCGCACCGCACGGTCCGGGGCCGCCTGGGCGCCGGTCCTCGATGACCCTCCCCCGCCGCTGACGGAGGCCCTGCGCTCGCCGCTGACGGTGACCCTGGCGCGGACGGTGTACGAGGACCCCTCCCGTGACCCGGCCGAGCTGACCGATTCCGACCGGTTCCCCACGGCGGAACGCGTCGAGGAACATTTGCTGGACGCGTTCGTGCCGACGGCGTTCGCCGGACCGGGAGGGCGCTGGCACCCACAGGCCGCCCACCGATGGCTGGGCCGCATCGCCCGTGACCTGACCGACTCCGCGGGGAGCCTGGCCTGGTGGGAGCTGGCCACCGTGATGCCCCGGCCGCTGCGCGTCCTCGGCCCCGCCGTGTGGGCGACGCTCGCCACGGCCGCGCTCTTGGTGCCCATCGCCAAGCACGGGGGCGGGGTGATCGCCGACTGGGACACCACGGAGTCGGCGGTGCTGAACTTCGCGGGCATCCTGACCGGCCTGTGCGTCGGCCTGACGTATTTGCTGCCACCGACGCCGCGGACAGCGCAGGGCCTGCGGTGGCTGGCCCGGACCGCCCTGCGGACGACGGTCGCGGCGGCGGTCGTCGGCGTGGGCCTCGGGCTGCTGGTGCCCCCGCTCGTCAGTTCCCGGCTCGGCGCCGTCCTCACCCCGCGGCCCTCCTGGTACCTCAACGGCTGCTGCTTCGGCCTGATCCTGTCCATGATGTTCGCCGTCGCGGGCCTGTCCCGTCGGCCCGGCCCGCTCGGCCTGCCGTGGGCGGGCAGCCCCAGCGGCCCCCAAGCGGTGCGCGCGCTGGGCGCCCTGCTCGCCTTCGCCGGACTGGCGGTCTACGGCTACACCAACGAGCAGGTCTCGGCGGCGACCTGCGTCGTGTCGGGCCTGGTCCTGGCGAGCCTGGGCCGGACCGACCGCCCGGCCGGGACCTACGTCGCACCGGCCACGGCGCTGCGCGGCTTCGCCCGCGGACTGCTGCGGGGCCTCGTCGCCTGCACCCTCATCGGGGTCTGTGCGGGGGCCGTGGTCGGGGCGATCGGCGGCACCTTCGCCGCCGTACGGGTCCACTCGGCCCCGAACTGGAACGCCGGCAAGGAGATCGCGGGCTGGCGGCTGGCGAGGACGGCGGACGGCGAGCGCACCGTCCACTCGACGAAACCGTGGCACGTCCTGCTCGTCAAGCGGTCGGCGCTGGACGAGCCCTTCGCGGTGGCGAAGGGCGCACGGATCTCCCGGGACGACAAGATCGACACGTTCGAGGGCCGGCTGACCATCCGGCCCTCTCCCGACGGCGGCTGGGTGACCGACTGGCCGGACCCGTCCGCCGCCGGGCGGGGCGAGCCGGTGGACGCCCACAACCTGGTCCTGGCCCTGCCCGACCCTGTCAGGCTGTGGCTGGTGCGCCGGGACGCCACATCCGTCGTCCTTGACGCCGTCGGCCCACTGGTGGCGTTCGGGGTGCTCGTCGGCATGATCGGCGGCTGCGCGTCCGGGGTGTACCGCGCCCTGGACACTCCCTCCGACACCATCCGTGCCGTCGGCCCGCGCAGCACCCTGCGTACCGACCGCACCGCCACCCTCGCCCGCAGCGCCGTCGCCGCCCTGCTGGCGGGCTCGGTGTGCCTGCTCCTGATCGCCGCGACCGGACGGGGCAGCACCCTCGGCACCATGCACACGGAACTGTGGGTGCCCGTCGGCACCTCCGCGCTCGCGCTCAGCGCATGGGGCCGTACGGCCACGGCCCGTTGCTGGCTGGCGTTGACGGGCAGGGCTCCGTGGCGGCTGATGACGTTCCTGGAAGACGCCCACCGCCGGGGCGTATTGCGTCAGTCGGGCGCCCGCTACGAGTTTCGCCACCAGCGCCTCCAACGCCGCCTGGCCGCCACAGCGGCGCCGAGCGCGGACGACCGCCCCGACGTCCGCAGGCTCGTGTGCCTTACCGCCGTCGCGGTGGCCGCGTACGCCCTGGCCTACGTGAGCGGCCGGCCCCTCCTCGACGACCGGCCGAGCACGTCGCTCGGCCCGTCGGAGACGGCGCAGGTGATCACCGCCGTCGGGGCGCTGAGCACCGCGATCGGCATGAGCCTGGCGGCCATGATCAAGGCGGTGGCCCTGCTGATCCACGCGCGGGCGGACATGGAGCGCGCACGGACGGGCCGCGATCGCGAGCCCCTGCCCGAGCCGGAAGGGGAATCGTCCACGAGCGACGACCGGGTGTGAGGCCGCCCCGTCCCGGCACCGAGCGGCCGGCCACATCCACCTCGTCGATCCCGTCGAACACCAGCAAGTTGTAGGCACGGATGCAGATGACAACGCAGATGGGGGCGGCAGCCACTGAATGGCTGCCGCCCCCATCTGACGCTCGGGGAACCCCGATTACCGCAAGCGCGCCATCAAGGCGTGCTCGACCAGCGTGATGAGCGCAGACTTCGCGTCAGCACGATGCCGCGCGTCCGTCGTGATGATCGGCGTGTCCGGGCCGATCTGGAGTGCCTCCCGGACCTCGTCCGGGTTGTACGGCTGGCTGCCGTCGAAGCCGTTGAGGGCGATGACGAACGGCAGGCCGCTGTTCTCGAAGTAGTCGACCGCGGGGAAGCAGTCGGCGAGGCGGCGGGTGTCGACGAGCACGATCGCGCCGATCGCGCCGCGCACCAGGTCGTCCCACATGAACCAGAAGCGGTCCTGGCCCGGTGTACCGAAGAGGTACAGGATCAGGTCCTGGTCCAGGGTGATGCGGCCGAAGTCCATGGCCACCGTCGTGGTGGTCTTGTCCCCGGTGTGCGTCAGGTCGTCGATGCCCGCCGAAGCGGACGTCATCACGGCCTCCGTGCGCAGCGGATTGATCTCCGAGACGGCCCCGACGAACGTGGTCTTGCCCACGCCGAAGCCGCCCGCCACCACGATTTTCGCGGACGTGGTGGAGCGGGAAGGCCCTCCGCTAGAGCTTGCGAAGTCCACTGAGCACCCTTTCGAGCAAAGTCACGTCTGGCTGACCGCCGGCGTTCTCGTCGCCGCCGGGCTGATGAATGGCGACCAGACCCGCCTCCGCCAAGTCGGCGACGAGGATTCTGGCCACGCCGAGAGGGATCGTCAGGAGGGCCGAGATCTCGGCCACCGACTTGATCTCCCGGCAGAGATTGCAGATCCGCTGATGCTCGGGCAACTGGCCCTGCATCTGGTGCGGTTGTGCGGTGGTGTGCACCAGTGCCTCGATGGCGAGCTGGTA
>NZ_LIPP01000105.1:12603-12743 GCF_001418335.1 Streptomyces aurantiacus
CATGGCGTAGGGACGCACCAGCGGGTTGCTTGCGCTTCCCGCGGGTGACGGTTCGGGCGTGCGCCGCTGCGGCTGCACGGGCTGGATGCGCGGCGCCGGCGGCTGGTCGTAGGGGGAAGGGCCGGGGCCCTGAGGGGCGT
>NZ_LIPP01000106.1 GCF_001418335.1 Streptomyces aurantiacus
CCCCGGGAACCGGCCTCGGCCCCCTGCTCCCCCTCCGGTTCTCCCGGTCCCCTCTGTCCCCCCTGTTCTCCTTGCGGCTCGGCCAGTCTCAGTGCCACCCCGTCCAGCCCTTCCTCGCGCCGCAGTTCCATCAGGTCGGCGAGGTTCCAGACGGCCGCCCCGACGACGCTGAGGCTGCGCGGGCCGCGCCGCTGCACCACCCCGCGCACGAGCAGGAGCCAGGAGTGGAAGACGGTGTGCGCGCACGCGTCGTGGGAGTCGTCGAAGAAGGCGAGGTCGACCAGGCCCGTACCGTCGTCCAGGGTGGTGAAGACGACCCGCTTGCCGGAGCGGATCGGCGGTGTCTGGGTGGCCGCCTTGGCCCCCGCGACCAGGACCGTCTCACCGTGCCTGGCCGCCCGCAGCCGCCGTGCCGTGACGACGCCCAGCTCGTCCAGGAACTCGCGGTGATCGTCCATCAGATTGCGTGAGGCGTCCATGGAGAGCACGCCCAGTTCGGCGCTGAGCCGCTCCGCCGAGGAGAGGTCGGGCAGCCCGGCCGAAGCGGTCTCCTGCCCGCCATCCAGCGGGAGTTGGGAACCCCGGCCGCCGCGACCACCACCACGCGCGCCCCGGTGCAGCTCGGTCAAGTGCAGTTGCAGGTCACGGCGGTTGGCGCCGAACGCGTCCAACGCGCCGACCTGCGCGAGCCGTCCGGCCAGCGGACGGCTCGGCCGGGCCCGTTCCCAGAAGTCGAGCAACGAGGCGTACGGCTGCCCCTTCGCGATCCGTGCCGCCTCGGCGTCGCTGATGCCGTGCACATCGCAGAGCGCGAGCCGAACACCCCAGGTCTTCCCGGCCGCTCCCCCCGGACCCTCGGCTCCCCCCGGGCTCCCGGCTCCTTCCGAACCTCCGCCTTCCCCCGAACTCCCAGATTCAGACACCAGTTCGATACTGTGTGCGACCGACGACCTGTTCACGTCCAACGGCAGGATCGGCACCCCTCGCCGGCGCGCGTCCGCGAGCAGCAGCCGCTTCGGGTACATCCCGGGATCGTGGGTGAGCAGCCCCGCGTAGAAGGCGGCCGGGTGATGCGCCTTCAGCCACGCCGACTGGTAGGTCGGTACGGCGAACGCGACCGCGTGCGCCTTGCAGAAGCCGTACGAGCCGAAGGCCTCGATGATCTCCCAGGTACGGGCGATCGTCTCCGCGTCGTACCCCCGCGCGGCCGCGTGCTGCGCGAACCAGAAGCGGATCCGCCCCTGCGACTCGGGGTCGGAAAGGCCGCGCCGCACCCGGTCCGCCTCACCACGCCCGCAGCCGGTCATGATGTCGACGATGTCGATGATCTGCTCGTGGAAGACCACGACCCCGTACGTGCTCCTCAGCGGCTCCGCCAGATCCGGGTGCGGGTAGCGGACCGGCGCCCTGCCGTGCCGGGCCTCGATGAACGGCCGCACCATGTCGGCCGCGACCGGCCCGGGGCGGAAGAGGGAGATGTCGACGACGAGGTCGTGGAAGGTCGCGGGCTGGAGCCTGCCGACCAGGTCACGCTGGCCCGGCGACTCGATCTGGAAGCAGCCCAGCGTCTCCGTGGACTGGATGAGTCGATACGTCGCCGGGTCGCCCTCCCCGGCGGTGACGGTGTCCAGGTCGACATGGCTCCCTGTCGCCCGCTCCACCTCGGCCACCGCGTGCGCCATCGCGGACTGCATCCGTACGCCCAGCACGTCGAGCTTGAGCAGCCCGAGGTCCTCGACGTCCTCCTTGTCGAACTGCGCCATGGGGAGCCCTTCGCCACTGGTCGGCACGACCGGCGTACGGGCGAGGAGCGAGGCGTCGGAGAGGAGGACCCCGCACGGGTGCATGGCGACTCCGCGCGGCAGGGCGTCCAACGCCTCCACCAGCTCCCACAGCCGCCCGTACTTCGACCCTTCCCGCTCGGACTCCCTTGCCAGGGACCGGAGTTCGGGCAGTTCGGCCAGCGCCGCGCGGGCGTCGCGGGCGCGGATGTGCGGGAAGGACTTGGCGATCCGGTCGATGTCGGCCGGGTCCATGGAGAGCGCCGCGCCGACGTCCCGTACCGCGTGCCGCACCCGGTACGTCTCCGGCATCGCCACCGTCGCGACGCGCTCGGTGCCGAACCGGCCGATGATCGCGCGGTAGACCTCCAGGCGACGCGCGGACTCCACGTCGATGTCGATGTCGGGCAGGACCGGGCGGCGCTCGGACAGGAAGCGTTCCATCAGCAGCCCGTGTTCGACGGGGTCGGCGTGCGCGATGCCGAGGAGGTGGTTGACGAGCGAGCCCGCCCCGGAGCCGCGCGCGGCGACCCGGATGCCCATCCCCCGCACGTCGTCCACGACTTGGGCGACCGTCAGGAAGTAGGAGGCGAAGTGGTGGTGGTCGATGATGTCCAGCTCGTGGTGCATCCGCTCCCAGTAGTCGCGCGCCCGGGAGGAACGGTCGTACCCGCGCAGCACCATCCCCGCCGCCGCCCGTGAGGCCAGTACGCGCTGCGCGGTGCGGCGCCCGGCGCCGACGAGGTGCGGCTCGGGGAAGTGGACGGCGCCGATCCCGAGGTCGTCCTCCGGGTCGACCAGGCACTCGTCGGCGGCGGCCCGGGTCTGTTCGAGCAGCCGGTACGCGGTGTCGCGGCGGTAGCCGGCGGCCTCGACGACGCGTTCGGCGGCGGCGAGCATGGCGTCCGCGCCCTTGAGCCAGGTCTCGCCGCTGTCCAGTTCCTTACGGGGGTCCACGGGGACCAGCCGGCGGGCGGCGTCCAGCACGTCGGCGACCGGGCCCATGCCGGGGTCGGCGTACCGGACGGCGTTGGCGAGCACCGGGCGCACCCGCTGCTCGGCGGCGAACCCGACGGTACGGGCGGCCAGCCGCAGGGAGCCGGGCCCGGTGCCCTCGCGGCCGTGCCAGACCGCTTCGAGGCGCAGGGCGTCGCCGTACACCTCACGCCAGGGGGCGAGCAGTCTCGCGGCCCGGTCGGGCCGTCCGGCGGCGAGCGCGCGGCCGACGTCGGAGGCCGGACCGAGCAGCACGGTCAGCCCTTCGGCGTGGTTCTCCGCCCAGGGCAGCAGCGGCTGCCCCTCTCCCGCATGCGCTGCAGTAACGATTCTGCAGAGCTCGGCCCAGCCCCCGGCCCCGTTCCGGGCGAGGAAAGTCACCCGAGGTGTCGACTCATCGATGAAGGCACCACCCCGCACGGGAGCCCGGCGCCGCTCACCCCGTACGGGTCCTCCACCGGCCTCCCCGACGGGCTCCGCGACCGCGAGGTCGACCCCGAACAGCGGGCGGACGCCCTGCGCGGCGCAGGCCTTGGCGAAGCGGACCGCGCCCGCGAGGGTGTCCCGGTCGGTGAGCGCCAGTGCGTCCATGCCCCGCTCGGAGGCACGTTCGGCGAGGCGCTCCGGGTGGGAGGCCCCGTACCGCAGGGAGTACCCGGAGGCGGTGTGCAGATGCGTGAAACCGGGCATGCGCACCTCCACCATCAGGGGCTTCCACACCAGCCCTCGAACACCTGTTCCCAAGCACCTCACCCCCACCATAGACCAATTCTCGAACGTCTGTGCGACATCCATTCGGACCCGCCCCACCTGCGCAAACACCGTGCGACTCGGACCATGGGGCCATGGCACGGACAGCGGAGGCCCAGGCCGGCCCGCCCAGGTCCCTTCTCGGCGAGGTCAAGGACGCGGTCACCCCCCGGGCCACGCTGCTCGTCATCGGCGTGACCGTCCTGCAGCTGCTCTTCATCGCCTCCTATGTGGGGGCGCTGCACCATCCGAAGCCGAAGGACGTGGCGTTCGGCGTGGTCGCGCCGGGCGGCGCCGCCGACCGGACGGTGGCCCGGTTGGAGCGACTGCCCGGTAAGCCCCTGGACCCCCGGGCGCTCAGCGACGAGGCGACGGCACGCGAGCGGATCGCGAACCGTGACATCGACGGCGCCCTGCTGGTCGACCCGGACGGCACCACCGACACCCTGCTGATCGCCTCCGGCGGCGGCAAGACCCTGTCCAACGCCCTGATCTCGCTCATCACCGAGTTGGAGAAGGACGAAGGGCGCACGGTACGGACCGTCGACGTGGCCCCGGCCGACGCCCAGGACGCCAACGGACTCACCCCCTTCTACCTGGTCGTCGGCTGGTGCGTGGGCGGCTATCTGTGCGCGTCGGCGCTGGCGATCAGCGCGGGTGCCCGGCCGGCCGGTCTACGGCGCGCGGTGATCCGGCTCGCCACCATGGCCCTGGTCTCGATCGTCGGCGGGCTCGGCGGGGCGGTGATCGTGGGACCGGTCCTGGGAGCCCTGCCGGGGAGCGTGGCCGCCCTCTGGGGACTCGGCGCGCTCATCACCTTCGCGGTGGGCGCCGCCACACTCGCGCTCCAGTGCGTGTTCGGCATCGTCGGCATCGGAGTGGCGGTGCTGCTGGTGGTGATCCTGGGCAATCCGAGCGCGGGCGGCGCCCTCCCACCGCCGATGCTGCCACCGTTCTGGAAGGCGATCGGCCCCGCCCTGCCCCCGGGCGCCGGCACCTGGTCGGCCCGCTCGATCGCCTACTTCAAGACCAACAACGTAACCACCCCCCTCCTGACCCTCGCAGCCTGGGCACTCCTGGGATCAGCAATCACCTTGGCGGCAGGCGCCCGCCGCACAAGGCCCCGCCTTCAGGGGCGCGGGAAACGGCGCAATCCTTTGTCTTGAGGGCCGCGAGGAACGGCGCAGCCTTTCACCCTCAGGGGCGCGAGGAACAGCGCAGCCTTTGTCTTCAGGGACGCGGGGAACGGCGCAATCTCTTGTCTTCGGGGACGCGAGGAACGGCGCAGTCTTTTGTCTTTCAGGGGCGCGGGGAACTGCGCAATCTTTTAGGGGCGCGGGGAACTGCGCGACAAGCCCCCACCCACCCGCAC
>NZ_LIPP01000107.1 GCF_001418335.1 Streptomyces aurantiacus
TCAGGGGTGTCGCGGTCAGGGTTGTGGCGGTCAGCGATCTCCATGCCCCGTATAGAACGCCACCGTCAGGTCCTTCACCAGAGCCTTGCGCTCGTAGTCGTCGAGCTCGACGAGACCGCGCAGGGTCAGCCGGGTCACCGTGTCCTCCACGGAGTCGACGACCGAGGTGAGGACCTTGTCGCGGTGCTGGGCGTCCAGGGCCGCGAGCCGGCGGCGCTGCATCACGGCGGCGATCTCGGGCGCGTACTCCACACCGAGCGGCTGCGCCGAGTACACCTGGAGGCCGGCCGCCGCCGCGTCCGCGGCGACGAGGCGGGTCAGCGCATCGCTGACGGCCTCCGTGTTGCGCAGGGTCGCGGAGTCCACCGCGTGCGACGAATGAGACGAACGAGGTGAGTGCGGTGAGTGCGGTGAGACGTCGGCCGGGAGCTGTGCGAGCACCCGGGCGAGCGCCGCCTCCACGCACTCGCGCAGATACAACTCGTGGTCCTCGACGCCGAGCGCGGCGCGTGCGGTGTCCCGTACCCGCCAGACGACGAGCACGACGACGCGCAGTGCGACCCCGTTCGCGTCGACCGCGGGCATCGGATCGCTCCGCCAGTGCCGCAGGCGTACGTCGATCCGGCGGCGCAGCACCAGCGGGTTCACCCACATGAGCCCGGTGCGCCGGACCGTGCCCCGGTAGCGGCCGAAGAGGCCGAGCACCCAGGCGCGTCCGGTACGGCCGCGCGCCAGTCCGCCGAATCCGAACAGGCCGAGCGCCCCGCACCCCGCGAGCGCCGCCCACTGCGGACCGCCGAGCCCGGCTCCGGTGTGCGCCGGCAGACCCAGCGCGGCCACGGCGAGCGGCGGCAGGACACCCGCCCACCACGACGCCAGGACGCACCCGGTCGCGCCGACGGCACCGGCCAGCGCTCCGGCCATGCCCGGCAGCACCCGTGCGGGCCGCTCCACCAGGCCGGGGTCGACCTCCGGAGCGGGCCTCGGCCGCAGCGGGGCCGGGGTGCGCGGGGGAATCCGCGGCTGCTCGCCGTCCCCCTCTCTCGTCTTTCTCGTCTTTCTCGTCTGCGCCTGAATGGGGGCGCCCCCATCCCGCCGGTGGCTCACGACGGTGGGCGCGAGCGCCACGGACACCGGCTCGGGCTCGTCACGGAACAGCAGGTGAACGGGGATCTCGGTGGTCGCCTCGGTGTGAATGACCCGCGCCCCACGGCCACCCGTGTCCCGACCCTCGGTGTCCCGGCCCTCGGTGTCGCGACCGTCCGGCTCGGGGGCCCCCTCGGGCTCCGGGGAGTGTGAAGTGGTCGTCGTGCTCATACGTGCCTCCGTACCTCTGCGCCGTGCCTTTGCGCCATACCTCTGCGCCTCCGCGCGTCCGCGCCGCTGCGTCTCCGCGCCAGGAAGAACTGCCATGAGAGAAGTGCGATCCGGTGCCCGTCAGGCGAAGAGCCGTCGCCAGGTCTCCGGTCCCGGATAGCCGTCCGCCGCCCCGCCGCGCCACCCCTGCGCGCGCTGGAACGCCTCCACGTTGCGCCGGTCGCTCTCGCCCCAGCGCGGGCCGGGACCCTGGGTGTAGTACTTGCCGAACCCCTTCTTCACCAACTGCTTCCCGAGCCGGGTGACGTAGGCGTTGTCGGCGCCGGGCCGGAACAGCGCCCGGCCGGGATAGCCGGCGACGCCGTGCGAGGCGACACCGTCGGCCGGAGGCCGCGCGGGGGTGCCGGTGCCGCCGCCGCTCACGGCCCTGACGTCACGGCCCTTCCCGTTCACCAGGTACGACCAGGTCGTCGGCCCCGGCAACCCGTCGGCGTCCGCCCCGGTCCAGCCCTGCGCCTGCTGGAACGCCCGGGTCGCCTGCCGGTCCGCGTCGGACCAGCGCGGCCCCGGCCCCGAGCTGTAGAACTCTCCCGCGCCCCGCTCGACGAGCATCCGGCCCAGCCGGGTGACGTACGCGTTGTCCGTGCCGGGCCCGAAGGCCGCCTTGCCGGGATAGGCGACCGTGACCGGAGAGGTGACGGGCATACCCGTGCCCGTACCCGTACCCGTACCCGTGTCCGTGTCCGTGCCGCCGTCCCCCGCCTCCGCTTTGACGCCCTTGTAGCGGTACGGGACATAGCGGTCCGAGTTGCTCCAGTAGGCGTAAGGAGTGACCTGCCTGCGGGTGTGCGGGCGGGTCTGCTCGTACGCGACGTAATGGGTCTGCTTGGAATCCGTCCAGCCGCCGAAAATCACGACGTGCGATCCTTTCTCGGGGTCGGCCGGATTGTGGAAGAGCAGCATGTCCCCGGACTGGAGCTCCTCCCGGGCGATCCTGACTCCGTACGTGTCGAGGCTGCCCGTCCATTCGTTCCCGCCGAGGTTCCAGGCCATCGAGACGAAGCCCGAGCAGTCCTGGCGGTAGCCGTCGGACCAGTACGCGTTCATGTCGTAGGGCACCTTCGCGGCGACCCACGTCTTGGCTCGGTCGATGATCTCGGCCCGGGTCGTCCACGGCACCTTCACCCTGGCCGGAGCACCACCGGGACCGTGCAGCGGGGCGAGGCCGCCCTGCGGTGTGCCGGGTTGGTCGACCGGGGGCTCGTCGACCGCGGATTCGCTGACCACGGGCTCGCTGACCGCGAGTTCGCTGACTGCAAGTTCGCTGACCGCGGCGGCGCCGGCCGCTGGTCCGCCGGGGTGCTGCGGGGCGTGCGCGGCGGCGGACACGGCGACGGCGGGGGCCGCTCCAGCCGCGCCAAGGGCCGTGCCCGTGGCCGCGGCGAGGGCGAGCGCCATGGGTGCCGTCCCGCCGGCCCGGGCGCGTCCGACGGCCGGAGGGCGGGCCGCCGGGTGGCCGCCTGATCCGCCGACCACGGAATGCGGCAGTACGCGCCGCCAGTGTGTACATCCTGGGCAGTCACAGTTGCTTTCAGGGGTGAATTCCTCGAATACCGGAGCCGTCGTGCGGCGTCCCTCGGACTCCCGTTGAATAATTCCGCGTTTCTGCACGTCCGTCAGTTTCTCAACTGTCTGCGGGTGTCGCATGTTGACGGTCCGAATGATGTACGGGGTTGTTTTTCGGGTGCGGCTCCGGTGGGAGCCGAGCGCGCAGTTCCCCGCGCCCTCAAAAGGCAGAGGCGCCGCCAACCCCCACCGGAGCCGCACCCGAAACCGCAAAAGGCCCCCGCGAGGGACCCGCTACCCTCTCGCCATGGCGCGCGACCTCCAGGAGCAGATCAAGAAGCTGATCATCGACCGTCGGCTGCCCTCCGGCGCCTTACTGCCGACCGAGCCCGAGCTCATGGACATGCTCGGCGCCAGCCGGAACTCCGTGCGCGAGGCACTCAAGGGTCTCCAGGCGATGGGCATCGTCGAGATCCGGCACGGCTTCGGCACGTATGTCGGGCCGATGTCCATGGCGCCGATGATCGAGGGCCTGGCCTTCCGCACGGTCGCCGGGCACTACCGCGGCGAGGACAGCCTCCTGCAGCTCCTGCAACTGCGCGAGGCGGTGGAGACCGGGCTGGTCTCCCGCGTCGCCGGCCGGGTCCCGCCGGACGACCTGGCCGCGCTGGACGCACTGGTCGACCGCATGGAGGCCGAGGCCGCCGCCGGCACGGGTCTCGCCGAGACCGACCGCGCCTTTCACGCCACCCTCTACCGGGGTCTGGGCAACCTGCTGCTGAGCGAGCTCCTGGAGGCGTTCTGGGACGCCTTCCACCGCGTACGCACGGATCTCGCGGAGCTTCCGCAGGATCCGTTGGTCACCTGTCGGCAGCACCGGGAGATCCTCGACGCGGTGCGTTCCGGCGACGCCACAAGGGCCGAGGACGCCATAAGGGAACACTTCGGCAACATCCGCACACGATTGACCGCGACGGAATCAAAAGAGACCGGCAGGAGCACCGGCAGAGGCGCCGACAGGGGTACCAATCAGCGCGTATGACCGGTAAACACCGTGTTTCGCGCCTTGCGATCATGGTGAACGGCGTAGAACCCTGGGCCACAAGAGGCCGCGGTCACACTGCAGTCGGGGGGCTGGAAACCGGTTGCGTCCGAGGACGGGAATGGGGGCCCTGTCCGTGAACGGATGTCGAACGGGATGTCGAGGGGGGCATCATGCAACCGGAAGGCCGCTCCGCCATGTCTATAAGGTATGGGGAAGATGTGGTGACGGGGGCCTGCTGTTGATACGCCTGCGCATGTCTAGGGGGACATGATCCGGCGAACGGAACAACGAGCACGCGGAACCTCGCGTGTGGGGGGATGACTCATGACGTCGACGCCGACGGGCGCCCGGCAGAACTCCGACCCGTCCGAGACCACCCAGCTCAGGGTGGAGTCACAGACGCGGACCGGCACTTTCCGGAGAATCAAGAAGAACCTGCCGAGATACGACTACGAGCACTACAGCCGCCTCGCGGGTCCTCTGACACAGCCGGATCCGAGCAAGCCGTACAAGGTGCAGTACCGCACGCTGCTCTCGCAGGAGCCGCACCGGCTGCGGGCCGCCCTCATGCTGGGCGCCGCGCCGCTGTTGTCGCTGGTACTGCTGGCCTGGCTGCTGCAGCCCTCCCACTGGACCGAACGCGATTATCCCGCCTACGACTTCCTGCCCGCGCTCGACATGGTGATGCTTGTCTCCATCGGTCTGATCGAGCTGTTCCGCTGCATGAACGTGCTGTCCAACGCGCACGCCACGCTCGTCGCCCGCGACCCGATACCCGTGGTGCCCGAGACGGGTACGAGAGTGGCCTTCCTCACTTCCTTCGTGCCCGGCAAAGAGCCGCTGGAGATGGTGACGAAGACCCTCGAAGCCGCGGTGAAGATCCGCCACCGCGGCCTCATGCACGTCTGGCTCCTCGACGAGGGCGACGACCCCGCCGTGAAGGCGGTCTGCGAGCGCCTGGGCGTACAGCACTTCTCCCGCAAGGGCATCGAGAAGTGGAACCAGAAGAAGGGTCCGCACCGCGCCAAGACCAAGCACGGCAACTACAACGCCTGGCTGGACGCGCACGGCGACCAGTACGACTTCTTCGCCTCCGTCGACACCGACCACGTCCCGCTGCCGAACTACCTGGAGCGGATGCTGGGCTTCTTCCGCGACCCGAACATCGGCTTCGTGATCGGCCCGCAGGTCTACGGCAACTACGACAACCCGATCACCAAGGCCGCCGAGTCGCAGCAGTTCCTGTTCCATGCGCTGATCCAGCGCGCGGGCAACGCCTACGGCTCGCCGATGTTCGTGGGCACCTCCAACGCCGTACGCATCAGGGCGCTGAAGCAGATCGGCGGCCTGTACGACTCGATCACCGAGGACATGGCGACCGGCTTCGAGATCCACCGCCACACGAACCCGGCGACGGGCAAGAAGTGGCGCTCGGTCTACACCCCGGACGTCCTCGCGGTCGGCGAGGGCCCGAACGCCTGGACCGACTTCTTCACCCAGCAGATGCGCTGGTCACGAGGCACGTACGAGACGATCCTCAAGCAGTACTGGAAGGGCATCTACTCGCTGCCGCCGAGTAAGTTCTTCAACTACACGATGATGATCATCTTCTACCCGATGTCGGCCCTCAACTGGATACTGGCGGCGCTGAGCTGCGCCCTGTTCCTGGGTCTCGGCGCCTCGGGTGTGAACATCGACCCGGCGATATGGCTGATGCTCTACGGCAACGCGTCCGCGCTGCAGATCGGCCTCTACGTCTGGAACCGCCGCCACAACGTTTCGCCGCACGAGCCCGAGGGCTCCGGCGGTGTGGCCGGCATGATCATGTCCGCACTGTCGGCGCCGCTGTACGCGAAGGCGCTCATCGACTCGATGCTGCGGCGCAAGAGCAAGTTCGTGGTCACCCCGAAGGGCGACTCCGCGAGCCCGGACACCTGGTTCGGGACGTTCCGCTACCACTGGTACTTCATCGCGATCTTCAGCGGTTCGATCACGGCCGGCTTCGTCTACGGTCACGCCCACCCGGCGATGATCATCTGGGCGACGTTCGCGCTGCTCATCACCGCCTCGCCGATGTTCGCCTGGCGCTGGATGATGCGGCAGGACAAGAAGGGGAACAAGCACCGCCACGGTGGTCAGGGTGCTGCCCCTCTGGAGTTCTCGGCACCCATGCAGGACAGCCGGGTCCCCCTCCAGCCCCAGCAGTCCTACCAGCCGCACCAGGCTCAGCAGCCCACCCATCAGCAGTCCCAGCAGCCATACCAGCAGCCGCATCAGTCTCCGGCCGCTCCGCACACCCCCCAGCACAAGCCGAGCTGGGCGTCGAGCGGGGGAACCGACCAGACCGTGCAGATCCCCCTCGGGGGACTGCCCCCCTCGCCCGGGGAATGAGACCCGCGGCCGGTCCGCTGCGTACCTCACCCCGTACCGCGAGTACCCCGAGCGCCCCCAGCACCCAGCGTTCCGAGCACCCCAAGTGCCTCAAATACCTCAAGTGCCATATTCCAGACAAGTTAGACGGGATTTGAAGTGAAAGACGGTTCCAGCCGCCGCCGTGCCCGCCGCATCGCGATAGGTGCGGCGGTGGTGCTTGCGCTGGCCGGGATGAACGGACCCGCGCTGTACCGCTTCGGGTCGGATCAGTACCACGACTACAAGATCAACAAGGCTGAGTACAAGGCCGAGAACGGCAAGTGGGACATCGTCGAGTTCCCCGAGGAGTACCGGCTCAACACCATTCACGCCGCACTCCTGCGCACCGGCAAGATCCTGCTGATCGCCGGTTCGGGCAACAACCAGGACAACTTCGACGCGAAGAAGTTCGACACCCGCATCTGGGACCCGGTCAAGAAGACGATCAAGAAGGTCCCGACGCCGGCCGACCTGTTCTGCACCGGCCACACCCAGCTGGCCAACGGCAACCTACTGATCGCGGGCGGCACCAAGCGGTACGAGAAGCTCAAGGGCGACATCACCAAGGCCGGCGGCCTGATGGTCGTCCACAACGAGAACCCGGACAAGCCGATCACCCTGCCCGCGGGCACCCGTTTCACGGGTAAGGAGGGCGGCAAGACGTTCGTGTCGAAGGACCCGGTCGTCGTCGAGCGGGCCAAGAAGGTCTTCGACAAGGCCACCGGTGAGTTCCAGCGCAACGAACCGGGCCTGGGCCGCATCTACGTCGAGGCGCAGAAGAGCGGCTCCAAGTACGAGACGGGCACCCAGGACAACTACCGCGTGCAGGGCCTGTCGGGCACCGACGCGCGCAACACGTACGGCATCGCCGAGAAGCTCGCCCTGGACAAGAAGGACTTCCAGGGCATCAGGGACGCCTACGAGTTCGACCCGGTCGCCGAGAAGTACATCAAGGTCGACCCGATGAACGAGGCGCGCTGGTACCCCACCCTCACCACGCTGTCCGACGGCAAGATCCTCAGCCTCTCCGGTCTGGACGAGATCGGCCAGCTGGTGCCGGGCAAGAACGAGGTGTACGACCCGAAGACGAAGAAGTGGGCGTACACCGACGGCGTCCGGCAGTTCCCGACCTACCCGGCGATCTCCCTGATGCAGAACGGCAAGCTGTTCTACTCGGGCGCGAACGCCGGATACGGACCGGACGACGTCGGCCGTGACCCCGGCGTCTGGGACGTGGAGACGAACAAGTTCAAGAAGCTCAAGGGCATGTCCGACCCGAAGCGCCTGGAGACCGCGGGCACGGTGCTGCTGCCGCCCGCGCAGGACGAGAAGTACATGGTGATCGGCGGCGGCGGGGTCGGCGAGTCCGAGCTGTCCAGCAAGAAGACCCGCATCATCGACCTGCTGGACGACAACCCGAAGTTCGTCGACGGCCCCGAGCTGGAGAAGGGCACGCGCTACCCGCAGTACTCGATCCTGCCCAACGACGAGGTGCTGGTCTCCGGCGGCTCGGAGGACTACCGCGGGCGCGGTGCCTCCAACATCCTCCAGGCCCGGATGTACGACTCGAAGACCAACAAGTTCAAGCGCGTCGCCGACCCGCTGGTGGGGCGCAACTACCACTCGGGGTCGATCCTGCTGCCCGACGGCCGCGTGATGTTCTTCGGCTCGGACTCGCTCTACGCCGACAAGGGCAACACCAAGCCGGGCAAGTTCGAGCAGCGTGTGGAGATATACACGCCGCCGTATCTGTACCAGGGCGGCTCGCGGCCGACGCTGTCCGGCGGACCGAAGACCATCGAGCGCGGCGACTCGGCGACGTTCTCGTCGAAGGACCCCTCGTCGATCAAGTCGGCCCGGCTGATCAAACCCAGCGCGTCGACGCACGTCACCGACGTCGACCAGCGGTCGATCGCGCTGGACTTCGAGAAGACGAAGGACGGCATCGAGGTCACCGTCCCGAAGGGACGCAACCTCGTCCAGTCCGGCTGGTACATGCTCTTCGTGACCGACGACCAGGGCACCCCGAGCGAGGCCCAGTGGGTGGAGATCCCCTGACGGGAACCCACCCTGCCGGGCAGGGAGTTGTTACGTGGCTGGGGGCGCCCTCCGCATCGGAGGGCGCCCCCAGCCACGTAGAGGCTGCTGCCGACTGTTCTACTTGCTGGCCTTCGCGAGTTTCAGCGCGTACTCCGGCCACCACTGGCCGGCCTTCGGGCCGTCCTTGCACGTGCCGTCGGACTCGCCGGGCCGCTTGACCCACAGGTAGGCGTCGACGAGGTCGTCCCCGGTCTTCGTGGTGGGTGACTCGCCGAGCGCGCGCCCGGGCGGGTTGCACCAGTTCTCCGCCGGGTCGCCCTCCGTGTACGGTCCGTTGCCGTTGCGGCT
>NZ_LIPP01000108.1:0-1434 GCF_001418335.1 Streptomyces aurantiacus
CGCGCCCCTTACGGGGCGCGGCCTCCGCGAGGGGGGGTAATTGGGGGAACGCCACTCATGGCTACCGGGTGCGGACGTACCGTGGTGGTCGTGGCGGCTTAGATCGTGCGGACCGTGGGAGAGAGGGCCTGGGTCATGGACCGTGGCACCGAGAGCGGCACACCTCCCGGCCCCGTGGCGGGACGGATTCCGCTGGCCGTGGTCGTGGTGGACCGGGCGNNCACTGGAGCCGGGGCGCCCGGCGCCTCTTCGGTACCGCCAGGGAAGCGGCCGTCGGCCGTCCCGCCGTCGATCTGCTGCCCGTCTCCGGCGCGCTGCCCGAGGACGACGAGAGCGCGCACTACGGGGCGTACGCCGCGTACGACGGGCTCGGGCCCGACCTCGAATCCTCCCTCGACGGGCGGTTGTCCTACCCGGCGGCGGGCCGCGCGCGGCTGACCGCGCGGGGCAACGACCGGATCGACGTCCTGTGGTGGGCGTATCCGTTGGTGGGGCCGGGGCCCGAGCGGTTGTTGGTCCTCGCCGCCGACGCGGGCGTACTGCGTCACGAGGACCCCGGCGAGCGGGTGGCCGCGGAGCGCGTCGTGCCCGGGGAACGCATCGTGCCAGGATTCGCGCTGCACACCGACTTTCCCGGCTCGGAGGAACTTGCGCGCAGGTTGCCCGACATCCTGCCGAGCATGAGCGTCGGGGAGAGCGCCCGCATCGTCGCCCAGATCCTCGAACTGGGCTATCCGATCCTGGAGTTCAGTCAGAACGACCGCGTTCCCGTCACCCCGGACTGGGGTGTGCCCCGGCGTGGACCTCGAATACGTGGCCGTACGGGAACGCCTTGAGTTCCTGAACGAGGTCAGCGGGCGCATCGGCACCTCGCTCGATCTGTCCCGCACCATCGTCGAGGTCAGCCGGGCCGTCGTCCCGCGCTTCACGGACGTGGCCGGTACCTATCTGCGCGAACAGGTCGTCGCCGGCGAGGGCTTCCCCGACGGCGTGCCCGACACGACCACCATGTGGCACCGGGTCGCGCTGGAGCACACGGACGAGCCGGGCCGCTGGGACGACGTCGTGCCGGTCGGCGAGGCCATGCCGTTCCCGGCGGACACCCCGTTCTTCCAGTGCATGACCACCGGCGATCCCGTCCTCGTGCCCCGCATCAGCGAGCAGCTGGGACACATGATCGCCGCGCAGTTCGAGAAGCGCGACATCCGGCCCCTCATCACCGGCCGCTCCATGCTGGTCGTGCCCCTCAAGGCCCGGCACGTGGTCCTCGGCTTCATGATCCTGCTGCGCCACCCGGAGCGCGTCGAGTTCAACGACATGGACCGCGTCACCGGCGCCGAACTGGCCGCCCGCGCCGGGCTCGTGCTCGACAACGCCCGCATGTACACGTACCAGGAGAGTGTCGCCGAGACCCTCCAGGACAGCATGCTGCCG
>NZ_LIPP01000108.1:1537-1705 GCF_001418335.1 Streptomyces aurantiacus
GGTCTCAACTCGGCCGCGATGATGGGGCAGTTGCGCACCGCCGTACAGACCATGGCGGCCCTCGACCTGCCGCCCGCCCAACTTCTGCGCAACCTCGACGACCTGGCACAGCGACTGGGCGAGCACTACCTCGCGACCTGTCTGTACGCGATCTACGACCCCATCGCG
>NZ_LIPP01000109.1 GCF_001418335.1 Streptomyces aurantiacus
GTCCGGGGCCCGAGGGGGGATTCGGAGGGCCGCGGTCCGCGGTAGGGCCGGTGGAATCCGGTCGTTTTCGTGGCGGGCCCGGGACCGGTTTCCGCGCTGTTGGCGGGACCCGGAGGCGGTGGCAGGGGGCGTATCCAGAGGGATGCGCCCCCTCTGTCCTGGCCGGTTGCATACGTCGCGCGTGCCTCTTTGTGTAAAGCCGTATTCGCTGCGTGAAGGTTAGGCGTAGGCTCGGGCATATGCGGATTGCGGTTTCCTTATGGGGCGGGGCCGGGTGCGAGCCCGGGGCGGGTAGTGGAGGGGTGCGATGAGCGACGGCACGATCACACTTGCCTGGCTCGTCGTCCGGCAGGACGACAACGGCAATCGCTACCGCGTCGGCAGGTATGCGACCAGGGCTGAGGCCCAGAAGATCGCGGACAGCCTCGACGAGCGCGGGCACAAGCTGTACTGGGTCGAGCGGATCGCGCCGAACGGCACCGCCTGACGCCGACAGGCGCCCACCGACAGGCGCCCACCGCCGGGCGACTCGCGTCGCCGGGCGACTCGCGCCAGCCGCCGCCGGCCGGAGATTCGCATGGCTCCCGTGGGATTCTCACGGCTCCGTGGGCTCCGGCGCATCGCGGAGCTCCCGTAGGCTCCGGCGCATGACCGAACGGATCGTGGTGGTGGGGGCCGCCGTACTGATCGACGGGCGCCTTCTCGCCGCCCGTCGCAGCGCACCCGTGGAGCTGGCCGGGCGCTGGGAGTTGCCCGGCGGAAAAGTCGAGCCCGGGGAGAGTCCCGAGCAGGCCCTGGTGCGGGAGCTTCGCGAGGAACTGGGCGTCGAGGCGGAGCCGGTGGAGCGGGTGCCGGGTGAGTTTCCCCTGAAGGCGCCGTACGTCCTCCACGTCTGGACCGCCCGCCTGCTGCCCGGTTCGCCTGAGCCCGCGGCCCTTCAGGACCACGACGAGTTGCGCCGACTGAGCCCCGACGAGGTGTGGGACGTCGACTGGCTGGACCAGGACGTGGCCGCCGTGGCCAAGGTCGCGCGGGGTGCCTGGGGGAGCGGAACACCGGTGGGGTGACGTGTTCTTTGCCGCCCGTCGTTCGCGCTCCGCCCGTCGTTCGCGCGCCGTACGGGGGGGGGCGCTCGGCTGCGCGGGGCGCATGTGGTGACTGATGCGAGTTCGAGTACGCCGTTCGTGCCACCGTGCACCCTCTCGTACGGTACTTCGCCTGGGATATCGGGTATGTGCCCATTAACCCCTTGAAATCGGACACAGTCCGCTTCGGGTTTGGGAGTGATCTGCGTGATCCACACCGAGGGCGATGTCGCCGAGTGGACCTTCCCCGCGGATCCGAGCGCCGTCAAAGTCGCCCGTGGCGTCGTCCGGGGCCAGTTGCGCGTCTGGGGACTCGAAGCCCTGGGCGACGTGACCGCGCTGCTGGTCAGCGAGTTGGTGACCAATTCCCTGCGGTACGCGACCGGTCCCATCGGCGTTCGCCTCGTACGGTCCTCGGGGCCGCTCGGCGCCCTGCTGGTGGAGGTCTCCGACCCCCTGCCCGACCCGCCCCGTGAGCGATCCGCGGAGCCCGACGACGAGACCGGCCGGGGGCTTCGGCTGGTGGCCGAGTCCTCGCGCCGCTGGGGTACCAGGCCAGGCGAAACGGGCAAGACGGTGTGGTTCGAGCTGGCCGTGCCCGGCTGATCGCGGCCCGCCGACAGGAGCCCTCGGGCGGTTCGGCCGGCCCCGGGTGCGGAGGACGGGCCGAGACGTGGTTCGACGGGGTGCCACATGGTTAGAAGACTGGGAGTGTTTGTCGCAGCCGGTCCTGAAAGCATCGGGACCGTGCTGTGATCGTGAACACCGTGTTGTGCGGCCCCGTAGTGCTGGATACTGCGGGCAGCCGCTGTCGGTGACCGGTGCCGGGCGCGGTGAGCTGGAGGGGACGGTTCGCGTGAGCGAGATACCAGCGAAGGCCACGGAGTCCGAGGATCCGTCGGGCGGCGCGATGGCTGATGCGACGACAGGCGATGGCGCCGCGCCCGCGGCTGCGCCTGCGGCGGCGAACGGGGTGCCGAGCGGAACGCCGGACGAGGTGTCCGGCGAGACGCCTGGCGAAAAGCCCGGCGAGGTGTCGGACGTAATGCCCGGCGAGGCGTCGGACGAAACGCCCGGCGAAGTGTCGGACGTGTCGGACGTGTCGGACGTCATGCCCGGCGAGGCGCCGGGCGAGGTGCCCGGTGACGTCGTGTGGCAGAGCAGTCCGCCCGGATCGATCTACGACTACATCAAGGTCGCCTCGTTCTCGATCGGCCCCGACGGCCTCGTCAACCAGTGGAGCCTGCGCGCCGAGCAGCTCTTCGGCATCCCCACCGACCGTGCCGTGGGCATGGACCCCGTCGAGGCCTTCGTCACCGAGGACCGGCGCGACCTCGGCCGGCGCAAGATGGCCGAAGTCCTCGACGGCCGGGAGTGGACCGGCGTGGTCCCCTTCCGGGTGACCGACGAGGGCACCGGCCGGGTCACCGAGGGGCTCGCCGAGATCTACGTCATGCCGACGCGGACCGAGGAGGGCGAACGGGCCGCCGTGTGCATCGTCGTGGACGTGCGGACGCTGCGCAGCATCGAAACGGACCTCGCCGCCTCACAGGCCATTTTCGGTCAATCCCCCTTCGGTTTCCTTCTGATCGACCCGGACCTGCGGATTCGCCGGGCCAACCAGCGGTTCGCCTCGATCTTCGGCGGCACCGTCGACGACCACCGCGGCCGTACCGTCAAGGACTATCTGTCGCCGGGCGAGTCCGAGCGCGTCTCGGCGATACTGCACCGGGTCCTGGAGACGGGCGACTCCGTCACCGAGATGCTGGTCACGGGCACCGTCCCCGGTTCCACCGAGCGCCGCCACTGGTCCGTCAACCTCTATCGCGTACATGGCGGTTCGGGCCGGCCGATCGGTATCGCCTGGCTGGCCACCGACATCACCGCGCGCCGTGCCGCCGCCCGTGAGGCCGCGCAGGCCCGGCGCAATCTCGCCCTCCTGAACGACGCGGGCGCGCGCATAGGCAACTCCCTCGATCTGGAGACCACGGCCCGCGAACTCCTCGACGTGGCCGTCCCCGGCTTCTGCGACCTGGCGTCCGTCGACCTCTACCAAGGTCTCCTCGCCGGTGACGAGACCCCGCCCGGCCTCGCCGACGGCAGTGCCGAACTGCGCCGCGTCGCCTTCGCCAGCGCCGTGTCCGACGCGCCCTTCATCGGCGGCCCGAAGCCCGTGAGCGTCGGCGCGGTGCACCACTTCGCCTTCACGTCCGCCTGCGCCGACGCCCTGCGTACCGCCAAGCCGCAGAGCATCGCCGCCGAGGACGGCGGCCTGATCCAGTCCACGCTCGCGGTGCCGATGGTCGCCCACGACACGGTCGTCGGCCTGGTCCAGTTCTCCCGTACGAAGGGCAGCGAGCCGTTCGGGGAGCGCGACCGGGCACTGGCCGTCGAGCTGGCCGCACGGGCCGCCGTCTGCATGGACAACGCGCGTCTGTACCGCCGCGAGCACGAACGCGCCCTGATCCTCCAGCGCTCCCTCCTGCCTCCGGGCGACCCGGAGGCCTCCGGCCTGGACATCGCCTGCCGCTACCTCCCCGGGAACACGGCGACGGAGGTCGGCGGCGACTGGTTCGACGTCATCGAACTGCCCGGCCACCGCACGGCACTGGTGATCGGCGACGTCATGGGCCGCGGTCTACGGGCGGCCGTCGCGATGGGTGAACTGCGCACGGCCGTACGCACCCTGGCTCTCCTCGACCTCGAACCGGCCGAGGTGCTCTCCGCGTTGGACGAGATCGCCCGCGGCCTGGGGACGCCCGGCGGCACTCAGCAATCTACGCGCGGTGCCCGTCAGTCCCGGGACGCCGACCTCTCCGAGGTGTACCTCGCCACCTGCGTGTACGCGGTCTACGACTCCGTCACCCGCCGCTGTACGTTCGCCAACGCCGGCCATCTCCCGCCGGTCCTGGTCGAACCCGGCGAGCACGCGCTCATGCTCGACGTACCGCCGGGAATGCCCCTGGGCGTGGGCGGTGAACCCTTCGAGGAGGTGGAGGTCCAACTTCCCGAGGGCGCTCTCCTGGCGCTCTACACGGACGGTCTGGTCGAATCCCGCGACCACCCCCTGGACGAGGGCCTGCAAGCCTTCGTGGGCGCCCTCACCGACCCCTCCGACCCTCTTGAGGACGTCTGCGACCACGTCCTCAGCACCCTCGACACGCACCACGGCGAGGACGACATCGCGTTGTTGATGGCACGTGTCCAGGGGCTGCCCGCGGAGTCGGTGGGCGACTGGACGCTGCCGCGCGAGCCGCGCAGCGTGGGCCGCGCCCGGGAGCTCGCCCGCAGCCAACTGGCCGGCTGGGAGCTGGAGCCGCTCGTCGACACGGCCGAACTGCTCGTCAGCGAACTCGTCACCAACGCCCTGCGCTACGGCGAGGGCGAGATCCGGCTGCGTCTGCTCCTCGACCGCACCCTGGTCTGCGAGGTCTGGGACGCCGGCCTCGTCCAGCCCCGCCGCCGCCGGGCCCGCGACACGGACGAGGGCGGCCGAGGACTCCAGCTGGTGGGCCTCCTCAGCGCCGCCTGGGGCTCCCGCCGCACACCGCGCGGCAAGACGGTGTGGTTCGAACTCCCCCTGCCCCACGGCGGAAAGCCCCTCGCGGACCCGGCGGAGGCCCTGCTGAGCCTGTTCTGAACAGCCGGAGCCCAGAAGCAGGAGCTTGTCCTACGCCGGTCCGGACGGCCTCCTGCGGATCTTGCTGCCCAGCCAGACCAGCGGGTCGTACTTCCGGTCGACCGCCCGTTCCTTCAGGGGGATCAGCGCGTTGTCCGTGATCTTGATGCTCTCCGGGCAGACCTCCGTGCAGCACTTGGTGATGTTGCAGTAGCCAAGTCCGTGCTCGTCCTGGGCGGTCTTCTTGCGGTCCAGGCCGCTCTCCTCGGCCGCGTCCAGCGGGTGCATGTCCAGCTCCGCCACCCGCATCAGGAAGCGCGGTCCGGCGAAGGCGGTCTTGTTCTCCTCGTGGTCGCGCACCACATGGCAGGTGTCCTGGCACAGGAAGCACTCGATGCACTTGCGGAACTCCTGCGACCGGTCCACGTCCTCCTGCATCATCCGGTACTCGCCGGGACCGAGGCCGTCCGGCGGCACGAACGCGGGCACCTCCCGCGCCTTCGCGTAGTTGAAGCCGACGTCGGTCACGAGGTCGCGGATCACCGGAAAGGCCCGCAGGGGAGTCACGGTGATCGTCTCCTCCCGCATGAACACCGACATACGGGTCATGCACAGCAGCCGCGGCCGGCCGTTGATCTCCGCCGAGCACGAACCGCACTTGCCCGCCTTGCAGTTCCAGCGCACGGCGAGGTCCGGGGCCTGCGTCGCCTGGATGCGGTGGATGATGTCGAGGACCACCTCGCCGTCGTTCACCTCGATCCCGAAGTCCTCCAGGCCGCCACCCGCGACATCTCCGCGCCACACCTTGAAGCGGGCTTCATAGCTGCTCACTCGTAGAGCTCCTCTTCGGCGAGGTACTTGACCAGCTCCTCCTTCTCGAAGAGGGCGAGCAGGTCGGGACGGATGGGCTCGGTGGTCTCCCGGACGAGGTCGATCTGGCCGTGCACCGGGTCCGTGGCCGCCAGACCGCCTGTGGGATCGGTCAGTTGGCACAGCAGGTTGATACGCCGCCACGCCCGGTCCATCGCCGGATGGTCCTCGCGGGTGTGGCCGCCACGCGACTCGGTGCGCTCCAGCGCGGCCCGGGCCACGCACTCGCTGACGAGCAGCATGTTCCGCAGGTCGAGCGCCAGGTGCCAGCCCGGGTTGAACTGCCGGTGCCCCTCGACCCCGGCCCTGCGCGCCCGTACGCGCAGGTCCGCGAGTTTCTCCAGGGCCGTCTCCATCTCCGCCTCCCTGCGGATGATGCCGACGAGGTCGTTCATCGCCTGCTGGAGCTCCTGGTGGAGGGTGTACGGGTTCTCCGGCGGCCGGCTGTCCTCCACGCCGGCCACGGGGCCCTCGGCCGAGAAGGGCCGCAGCGCCTCCGCCGCCGCCGTGTCGACCTGGACGTCGTCCACGAGGGGCCGTTCCCCGGTGAGCCCGGTGAGCCCGGCGGCGTACCGCGCGGCGTGCAGTCCGGCGCGGCGCCCGAACACCAGCAGGTCGGAGAGCGAGTTCCCGCCGAGCCGGTTGGAGCCGTGCATGCCGCCCGCGACCTCGCCCGCCGCGAAGAGACCGGGCACCCCGCGGGCCGCCGCGGTGTCCGACTCGACAGCGATCCCGCCCATCACGTAGTGACAGGTCGGCCCGACCTCCATCGCCTCGGCGGTGATGTCGACGTCCGCGAGTTCCTTGAACTGGTGGTACATGGACGGCAGCCGGCGCCGGATCACGTCGGCGGGCATCCGGGTCGACACGTCCAGGAACACCCCGCCGTGGGGCGAGCCGCGGCCCGCCTTCACCTCCGAGTTGATGGCCCGCGCCACCTCGTCCCGTGGGAGCAGTTCAGGCGGGCGCCGATTGTGGTCCGGGTCCTCGTACCACCGGTCGCCCTCCTCCTCCGACTGCGCGTACTTCTCCTTGAAGACGTCGGGTATGTAGTCGAACATGAACCGCTCGCCCTCGGAGTTCCTGAGCACCCCGCCGTCCCCGCGCACCGACTCCGTGACGAGGATGCCCTTCACGGACGGCGGCCAGACCATGCCGGTCGGGTGGAACTGCACGAACTCCATGTTCAGCAGCGGCGCCCCGGCGAGCAGCGCCAGCGCGTGTCCGTCGCCCGTGTACTCCCACGAGTTCGACGTCACCTTGAAGGACTTGCCGATGCCGCCGGTGGAGACCACGACCGACGGTGCCTCAAGCACGAAGAAACGGCCGGACTCGCGCTCGTAGCAGAAGGCCCCGGAGACCCGGGAGCCCTCCTTCATGATCCGGGTGACGGTGCACTCCTGGTAGACCTTCAGGCGGGACTCGTAGTCGCCGGTCTCCTTGAAGTCCTCCTGCTGGAGCGACACGATCTTCTGCTGGAGCGTCCGGATCAGTTCGAGGCCCGTACGGTCGCCGACGTGCGCGAGCCGCGGGTACTCGTGCCCGCCGAAGTTGCGCTGGGAGATGCGCCCGTCGCTCGTACGGTCGAAGAGGGCGCCCCATGTCTCCAGTTCCCATACGCGGTCGGGGGCTTCCTGCGCGTGCAGTTCGGCCATCCGCCACTGGTTGAGGAACTTGCCGCCGCGCAGGGTGTCGCGGAAGTGGACCTGCCAGTTGTCGCCGGAGTTGACGTTGCCCATGGCCGCCGCGATGCCGCCCTCGGCCATCACCGTGTGGGCCTTGCCGAACAGCGACTTGCAGATCACGGCCGTACGCGCGCCGCGTTCCCGCGCCTCGATGGCGGCGCGGAGGCCGGCGCCCCCGGCACCGACCACGACGACGTCCCACTCCTGCCGGTCGACCACGGACATCACATGCACCTTTCAACTGGGGGGATGGGGGTCGGATCGTCTGGAGTCGGATGGTCTAGAAGAAGGTCGGGTCGTCGAAGGCACCGGAGGCGACGAGGTACACGTAGAAGTCGGCGAGTGCCACGCTCACCAACGACGCCCAGGCGAGCAGCATGTGGCGGTCGTTGAGTCTGCCGACGAGCTGCCAGGCCCGGTAGCGCACGGGATGCTTGGAGAAGTGCTTGAGCTTGCCGCCGATGATGTGCCGGCACGAGTGGCAGGAGAGGGTGTACGCCCAGATCAGTACGATGTTGACGACGAACACGAGCGTGCCGAGGCCCATGTGGCCCCACGCGTAGTGCTCGTCCCGGAAGGAGAGGACCGTGTCGTACGTGAGGATTCCGGCGACCGGCACCGCCGCGTAGAAGAAGTAGCGGTGGATGTTCTGCAGGATCAGTGGGAAGCGCGTCTCACCGGAGTACTTCTTGTGCGGCTCGGCGACCGCGCAGGCCGGCGGCGAGGCCCAGAAGCCGCGGTAGTAGGCCTTGCGGTAGTAGTAGCAGGTCAGCCGGAAGCCGAGCGGGAAGATCAGGACGATCAGGGCGGGCGACAGACCCCACCAGCTGCCGAAGACCTCCCAGTTGGGCCCGTTCCTCATCGGTTCGCAGTTCTCCGCCAGACACGGCGAGTAGAACGGCGAGACGTACGGGGCGGCGTAGTAGTCGGTGTTCGAGAACGCCCGCCAGGTCGAGTAGACGACGAAGGCCAGCAGCCCGGCCGCGGTCATGGCGGGCGCCAGCCACCAGCGGTCGGTCCGCAGATGCGGGGCGGTGATCGCGGCGCGCGTACCGTTCCGTACGCCGCCGCTCTTCATATGGGGTTCCGTACCAGTGGCCAAGGAGAGCTCCGGTCGGGGATCAGGGTCGCGCGGTTCAGTCGTGCCGGTTCAGTCGCGCGGATCAGGGGGCATGGCGGTCATGGGCGCCGAGACCCTCGTCGTCGGAGTCCGTCCACAGGGTGGTGTCGTACGGGGTGTCGGGGATGGGCACGAGGTCGGGGCGCCTCGACTGGGCGAGACCGGGTGCGGCCTCGCGCAGCAGCGCCACGCTCTCGCGCAGGTGGTCGGCGTCGGTGCGCACTCTGCGCATCTCCAGACCGCCGCCACTCAACTGGTGTTCCAGGCGCTTCACCGACCTCACCAGGTCGTCGAGGCAGCGCTGGACCGACGTCAGGTCATCGTGCACGGACATGGCTTGCCCTCACTTCCATGGGCCCACGGCCCAAGGCGGCAACGTTCATGCGCCTGCGAGTGTCGCGCGTCACACCTGCTGGTGTGAAGGGATGTGCATGGATTGGCGGGGGCGTGCGGGTGCAGAGCACTCCGGCGCGAGGGTCCGGCGCGTGGGCCGGGGGCGTTGCGCCGCACGGGTGGGGTTCCTCGTGCCGCCGCCGTGTCGCTCCCCGGTGCCGAACCGTTTCCTCTTCAGTGGCCGCATAGATCTGATCAACTCCAAATACCGCCAAACGTGATCAGACCACCCGTGTTCACCCGTGGAGCGGCCCCCCGGAGGTACCAGTCATGTCCCACGACGGCGTCGGACTGCGCGCGGTGACGCGCTCGGTCGCGTTCCTCACCGCGGGCGTCCTCGCGGTCCCCGCTCTCGCCGGGTGCAGCGAACAGGACGAGGCGGGCAGGCCCACCGCGGGGCAGGACATCGCACCCGCGAAGCGCGGCCAGGTCGCCGACGGCGGCACCGTGCACTGGGCCGTGGACAACGTCCCGGAGACCCTCAACACCTTCCAGGCGGACGCGGACGCCGTCACCTCCCGGGTCGCCGGCGCCGTGCTGCCCGCTCTGTACCGGCTCGACGCGAACGGCAGGCCACGGCGGAACCCCGACTACCTGGAGTCGGCGAAGGTCGTCGACCGCGAGCCCCGGCAGGTCGTGCTCTACAAGCTCAACCAGCAGGCCGTCTGGAGCGACGGCCGCGAGATCGGCGCCGCGGACTTCGCCGCCCAGTGGCGCGCCCTGTCCGGCAAGGACACCGCGTACTGGACCGCCCGCAACGCCGGCTACGACCGCATCGAGAAGATCGAACGCGGTGCGAGCGACCTGGAGGTGCGGGTCACCTTCAAGAAGCCGTACGCGGACTGGCAGTCGCTCTTCTCGCCGCTGTACCCGAAGTCCGTCATGGGCACCCCGGACGCCTTCAACGACAGCGCCCGCCGCAAGCTGAAGATCTCCGCGGGACCCTTCACCGTCGACACGATCGACCGCGAGTCGGGCGACGTCACCCTGAAGCGCAACTCCCGCTGGTGGGGCCACCCCGCCAAGCTCTCCGAACTGGTCCTGCGTGCCGTGCCCCGGGAGAAACGTGCCGCCGCGCTCATCGGCGGGCGGCTCGACCTGGCCGAGATCGAGGCGTCCGAGGCGTACCGCATCACGTCCGCAGGGCGGGACGGGAAGGCGGGCGGGGGCGCTCCGCTCACCCACGGGCCCGGCGCCGCCCTCACGCCGGGCAAGGCGCTGCGGTCCTGGGCGATCGCGCACGGCTCCGACGAGGAGGCGGCCGACGAGGAGATCACGGCCCGCAAGAAGCGTGCCAGGGCCGTCGCGAAGTACGCAGGACAGCAGTCCTCGCTACGCGGTTTCGTGGTCCGCAAGTCCCTCGAACCCGCCTTCACCCAGCTCGCGTTGAACGGCTCAGAGGGCCCGCTCGCCGACGAACGGGTCCGCCGGGCCGTAGCCCGCGCCCTCGACCGCAAAGAGCTCGCCCAGGTCGTGCTGAAGCCCCTGGGTCTGCCCGCCGAACCGGTCGGCAGTCATCTCGCGCTCGCCGGCCAGCACGCGTACGCCGACAGCAGCGGAGCGCTCGGCGGCCAGGACACCCAGGAGGCGCAGGCCCTGCTCTCCGACGCCGGGTGGGTGGCGGGCGGGCCCGTCAAGAAGGAGAAGAAGCCCAAGAAGGCGGCGGGCGCCGAGGCCTCCAAGAAAGCCAAGAAAGCCAAGGAAGCCGACGAAGAGGACGAAGCGGACGGCGGCACGTACATCGTCGGCCGGACGGACGACAAACCGACCGACCGGGACGAGAAGGACGCCAAGAAGACGAAGAAAGAGAAAGAGAAAAAGGAGAAGCACGAGAAGCACGAGAAACAAGAAAAGTGGGACGGGGCGGGCGGGGTGGAGGAGAAGCGCCTCGCCCAGGAGGGAAAGCAGCAGCTCAGGCCCGGCGGCGCCCCGGGGGCGTACGCGCCGAGGGGCACGGCCGCTCCGGGCGGCGCCGCTGCGGGCAGCACCGCGGCGGGGCCGCTCGCGAAGAACGGCAAGCCGCTGTCACTGCGCTTCGTACTCCCGTCGGGCCCGGGTTCCGAGTCGCTGCGGGCGGTCGGGGAGCGGATCGCCCGCATGCTGGACCGGGTCGGCATCCGTACGGAGATCTCCAAGGTCACGAACGAGAGCTATTTCAAGGATCACATCGCCTCGGGTCAGTACGACCTGGCGCTGTACTCCTGGCCCGCGTCCGCGTTCCCCGCGACCGACGCCCGGCCCATCTACTCCAAGCCGGTCCCGGCGGCGGACGGCTCCCTGAACGTCGAGCAGAACTTCACGCGGGTCGGCACCGACCAGGTGGACCAGCTCTTCGACCAGGCCATCGCCGAACTCGACGCGGACGAGTCCCGCTCGCTGGTCCGCAAGGCCGACGCCCGGATCTGGGCCGCCGCGGGCTCGATCCCGCTCTATCAGCGCCCCCAGCTGACGGCGGCCCGCCCCACCCTGGCCAACGCGGGCGCCTTCGGCTTCGAGACCCCCGCATACGAGGACATGGGCTACCTGAAGAAGTAAGGGGCCGCGCCCCTCCAGGGGTGCGGGGAACTGCGCGACAAGCCCCCACCGACCCGCACCGTGTGCCTCGGCCGGAGCCCGTTGGGCCCAAGCGGCAGCGGCCCCGTACCATGGGGTAAGGCCGTGGCATGTTTCAGCCCGGCAGGGCCCCGCGCAGCGGATGGCCGTCCACTCACTCCGGGAGAAGCGCCTCAATATGGCCACGCGCCACGACATCCGCAATGTCGCCATCGTCGCCCACGTCGACCATGGCAAGACCACTCTGGTCGACGCCATGCTCAAGCAGGCCGGTGCCTTCGCCGCGCACGCCGCCGAGTCGCTCGACGACCGCATGATGGACTCGAACGACCTGGAACGTGAGAAGGGCATCACGATCCTGGCGAAGAACACGGCGGTCAAGTACCACCCGAAGGATGGCGGCGACGTCATCACGATCAACATCATCGACACCCCCGGTCACGCCGACTTCGGTGGCGAGGTCGAGCGCGGTCTGTCGATGGTGGACGCGGTCGTCCTCCTGGTCGACGCCTCCGAGGGCCCGCTGCCCCAGACCCGCTTCGTGCTGCGCAAGGCGCTCCAGCAGCGCCTGCCGGTCATCCTGTGCATCAACAAGACGGACCGCCCGGACTCCAGGATCGACGAGGTCGTCAACGAGACCTACGACCTCTTCCTGGACCTGGACGCGGACGAGGAGCAGATCGAGTTCCCGATCGTCTACGCGTGTGCGCGGGACGGCGTGGCCTCGCTGACCAAGCCGGCCGACGGCACCGTCCCGGCCGACAGCGACAGCCTGGAGCCGTTCTTCTCCACGATCCTGTCGCACGTCCCGGCCCCCTCCTACGACGAGGAGGCCCCGCTCCAGGCGCACGTCACCAACCTGGACGCCGACAACTTCCTCGGCCGTATCGCGCTGCTCCGCGTCGAGCAGGGTGAGCTGCGCAAGGGCCAGACCGTCACGTGGATCAAGCGCGACGGCACGCTGTCCAACGTGCGCATCACCGAGCTGCTGATGACCGAGGCGCTCACCCGCAAGCCCGCCGAGAAGGCGGGCCCCGGTGACATCTGTGCCGTCGCGGGTATCCCGGACATCATGATCGGCGAGACCCTCGCCGACCTTGAGAACCCGATCGCGCTGCCGCTCATCACGGTCGACGAGCCGGCCATCTCGATGACCATCGGTACGAACAACTCTCCGATGGTCGGCCGCGGTGCCACCGGCAAGGGCGCGGACGCCAAGGCCGTGGTCAAGGACCGTAAGGTCACCGCCCGCCAGGTCAAGGACCGCCTCGACCGTGAGCTGGTCGGCAACGTCTCGCTGCGCGTCCTGGACACCGAGCGCCCGGACACCTGGGAGGTGCAGGGCCGCGGTGAGCTGGCGCTGGCCATCCTGGTCGAGCAGATGCGCCGCGAGGGCTTCGAGCTGACCATCGGCAAGCCGCAGGTCGTCACCCAGATGGTCGACGGCAAGGTCCACGAGCCGGTCGAGCGGATGACGATCGACGTCCCCGAGGAGCACATGGGCGCGGTCACGCAGCTCATGGGCGTCCGCAAGGGCCGGATGGACAACATGTCCAACCACGGCTCGGGCTGGGTGCGGCTGGAGTTCGTCGTGCCGTCCCGCGGTCTCATCGGCTTCCGTACCGAGTTCCTCACCGGCACGCGCGGTACGGGTATCGCGCACTCGATCCACGAGGGCCACGAGCCGTGGTTCGGCACGCTCACGACCCGTAACAACGGCTCGCTGGTCGCCGACCGCTCGGGCGTCGTCACCGCGTTCGCGATGACTAATCTCCAGGAGCGCGGTGTGCTCTTCACCGACCCCGGCACCGAGGTGTACGAGGGCATGATCGTCGGCGAGAACTCGCGCGCCGACGACATGGACGTGAACATCACCAAGGAGAAGAAGCTCACCAACATGCGGTCGGCCGCGGCCGACTCCTTCGAGGCGATCGTCCCGCCGCGCAAGCTCTCACTGGAGCAGTCGCTGGAGTTCTGCCGCGACGACGAGTGCGTCGAGGTGACCCCGGAAGCCGTTCGCATCCGCAAGGTCAACCTGGACGCGCGTGAGCGTGGCCGCGCCGCGAGCCGCGCCAAGCACGGCTGATCCGCGCCGGCGCCCGAGAGGGCCTGACGAGGGCCTGACGAGAGTCCACTGAAGAGCCCGGTTCTCCGCTCGGCGGGGAACCGGGCCTTTGGTGTGCCCGCACAAAAAACCGGTTCAGTGCGGGAAAACCGGTTCAGTTCGGGCAACGGTGGAAACGGCGCGGCGGCGTTCGCATATCGGGCATCGGCCAATCAAGTTTCGGACACGTAAACGAAATTTTATTGGCAAATGTCTTTTTAGTCGAAATCGATTCTCACCTGTCAAGCGCGTGCAGGTGTCGTTCTTGGCAATCTTTGCCCAAAATTTCGACGGTAGGGAGATCCCTATGTCTTCCGCCCTTGACGCGCGTTGACCCACTTGGTGAAAGTTCCCTGAAACCACAGAACCTGCCGGTATCTGTGCTGCGCTCAACTCTCCATCCCCGGGGGACGAACAAAGATGACCAGTCCAACCAAGGCCGAGGGCTCCGGGCCGTCGGCGGCCTTGGACCCCGAGCTCGACTCGAACACCGAGCCCGCCGAGGCCGCGAAGCTGGAAGGCCGCTCCCCCGGGCAGTTGATGTGGCAGCGCTTCAAGCGAGACCGTACCGGAGTCGTCTCCGCGTGCGTGGTGATTTTTTTCTTCGTGATCGCCGCCCTCGCCCCGGTCATCTCGGCGCTGTACGGCAAGGACCCCTACACGCTGTACGCGCAGGAGCCCGACTACCCCTTCCTGCTCGACGACTTCGCCATGCCCACCGGTTCCCTCGGCGGAATCTCCGGTGACTTCTGGTTCGGCGTCGAGCCCAAGCTGGGGCGCGACGTGTTCACCATGCTGCTGTACGGCATGCGCACCTCGCTCTTCATGGCCGTGGTCGTCACCGTGTTCAGCGTTCTGACAGGCGTCGTCATCGGTATGGTCAGCGGCTACTTCGGCGGCAAGGTCGACTACTGGCTGGGCCGGATCACCGACTTCTTCCTGGCCTTCCCCCAGCAGTTGTTCTTCATCGCCTTCATGCCGGTCGTCACCGCGCTGTTCGTCTCACCGACGGACGAGACCCCCACCTATCTGCGCGCCATGGCGATCATTCTGGTGATGTGGTTCCTCGGCTGGATGGGCATGGCCCGTCTGGTCCGCAGCTCCGTGCTCTCCCTGCGGGAGCGGGAGTTCGTGGAGGCGGCGAAGGTCTCGGGTGCCTCTCCGGCGCGTATCGTGCGCAAGGAGATCCTGCCGAACATCGTCACGCCGATCCTGGTGCAGGGCACGTACATGCTGCCCAGCTCGATTCTCTCGATCGCGTTCCTCAGCTACGTGGGCGTGGGCTTCGTCGAGCCGACGCCGGACTGGGGACGGATGTTCGCCATCGGCTCCGAGATCTATGAGCAGGACCCCGCGTTCATGTTCTTCCCGGGCGTCGCGATGGTGATCTTCGTGCTGACCTTCAACCTTCTCGGCGACTCCGTCCGGGACGCATTCGACCCCAAGACCGGACGCTGAACGTCCATTGGTGGTGGGGGGGCTGCCACCCCCGTTCCGGGAGACCGGACCGTCAGGCAGCACTCGTGGACAACAACTGACAGGTAGGTGCATCGGCATCATGAAGCCCATCAGAACGCGCACCGTGCGCGCCGTGGTCGTCGCCATCGCGGCGGGGTCGCTGGCGCTGACCGGCTGCTCCGACAGCAACGGCAAGAACACCAAGGACGACTCCAAGTCCAAGGAAGACGCCAAGGCGCAGTCGCAGCCGGTCGCCTACGGCGACGCCCAGGCGTCCAACGGTCCGGCGGAACCGGTGGCCGGGGCCAAGTCCGGTGGCACCATCAACGTGTACCAGCAGTCCGACCTGAGCCACATGGACCCGGGCCAGATCTACGTCAGCGACGCGGGCCAGTTCGCCAACCTGATCCACCGCGGTCTGACGAACTTCCAGGAGGACGACAAGGGCAACCTGACGGTTGTCGGTGACGTCGCCACCGACTCCGGCAAGGCGTCCGACGGCGGCAAGACCTGGACGTACACCCTCAAGGACGACATCAAGGACGAGGACGGCAACGTCATCACGTCCGCCGACGTCCGCCACACCATCGAGCGGCAGTACTCGAAGGTCATCTTCGACGGACCGACCTACGTCCAGAGCTGGCTCTCCGGCTCCGACTACCGCAAGGCGCTGCCCGACGGCCCGTACAAGGGCAAGCACCTTCCGGACTCCGTCCTTGAGACCCCGGACGCGAAAACGGTCGTCTTCCACTTCAAGGCCGCCCAGCCGGACCTCCCGCAGGCCCTGGCCATGGCCGGCTACGCCATCGTGCCCGAGAAGCAGGACACGAAGGCGAAGTACGACAAGGCCCCGGCGGCGCTCGGCCCGTACAAGATCTCCGAGTACAAGGCCGGCAAGTCCCTCAAGCTCGTCAAGAACGACCAGTGGGACGAGAAGACGGACTCGGTGCGCCACCAGTACGTCGACGGCTACGACTTCACCAACACCATCGACCAGGAGAGCCAGACCAAGCGTCTGATCGCCGACCAGGGCGAGGCCAAGAACGCCATCCAGTTCACGGACTCGGTGGCCCCGACCCAGCTGTCGACGGTCATCGGCGACCCCGACGCGAAGAAGCGCACCATCCAGGGGTACCAGGTCTACGTCTGGGGCCTGACCTTCAACCTGGACAGCGCCAAGATGAAGGACAAGAAGATCCGGGACGCGATCACCTACGCGATCCCGAACCAGTCCATGGTGCAGGCCGACGGTGGCCGGTACGGCGGCGAGGTCGCGGGCGGTCTGCTGGCCCCGACCCTGCCCGGCTTCGACCCGAAGTACGACCCGTTCGGCAAGCTGAAGAAGCCCAACGGCGACCCGGCGAAGGCCAAGGAGCTGCTGAAGGAGGCCGGCTTCAAGCAGGGCACCAAGCTCAGCTACGCCTACTCCAACACCCCGCGTGGCCAGGCCCAGATGGTCATCATCAAGGACGCGCTGAACAAGCTCGGCTTCGACGTACAGGCCAAGGAGATCGACCGCGCGACGTTCTACGAGCAGGTCGGCAAGCTGAAGAACCCGTACGACCTGTACATGACCGGCTGGGGTCAGGACTGGCCGTCCCCGTCCACGGTGATCACCCCCGTCTACGACGGTGACCTGGTCGCCGACGGTGCCCCGAACTACTCGCACATCGACGACCCGAAGGTCAACGCCCTCATCAAGAAGGCTGTGACGGAGAAGCCCGAGCAGGCCGCCAAGACCTGGGAAGAGGCCCACCACCGCATCGTGGAGGACACCAACCCCCAAGCACCGGTCTACTACTCCAAGCAGATGCAGCTGTTCGGTTCGAACATCGGTGGTGGCCGCTTCAGCACGGAGTCGAGCTACATCGACATCAACGACGTGTTCCTGAAGCAGCCGTAGTCCGCTCGCTCGACTGATCCGCGGGGGTGTGCGCCAGGCGGAGCGCACCCCCGCGGACGGTATCCCCCTCCTGCCGCCGCGTTCGAAGAGAGCACCCACCCGCCATGCTTCAGTTCCTCATCCGCAGGCTGAGCGGCGCCGTCGTGATCATGTTCCTGATCGGCGCTTTCACGTTCTTCCTGTTCTACTCGATCCCGCAGGACTTCGCCGAGCTGGCCTGCGGCAAGAACTGCTCCCCCGAGAACATCGCGGTCATCCGCGAGAACCTCGGCCTGGACAAGCCCATCACCACGCAGTTCTGGGAGTTCATGACGGGCATCGTGACCGGCCGGGACTTCCCGCAGGGCCACTGCTCCGCCCCCTGCCTGGGCGTCTCGTTCGACAGCGACCAATTCGTGTGGGACTCCATCAAGGACCGCTTCCCGCTGACGCTCTCGCTGACCGTCGGCGGCCTGGTGATCTTCCTGCTGTTCGGCCTCGGTACGGGTCTGCTGGCCGCCTGGAAGCGCGGTACGGTCGTCGACAAGCTGGTCAGCGGCTCCTCGATGGTGCTCAGCTCGTTCCAGATCTACTTCCTGGGCCCGATCGTCCTCAGCATCCTCGTCTACAACACCGGCTGGCTGGACTTCCCCAAGTACGTCGACTTCACGGAGAATCCGGCCAAGTGGTTCATGGGCATGCTGATCCCCTGGGCTGTGATGGCCACGATCTTCACCGCCCAGTACACGCGTATGGCACGCTCGACGATGATCGAGCAGCTGCAGGAGGAGCACGTCCGTACCGCGCGCGCCAAGGGCATGCGGCAGGCGTACGTCTTCTTCCGCTACGCCTGGCGCGGTTCGCTCATCCCGATCGTCACGATCATCGGCATGGACCTCAGCGCGCTTCTGTCGGGCGCGGTGGTCACGGAGTTCACCTTCGACCTCGCCGGCATCGGGCGTCTCGCGGTCGACGGTTCGCTGAGCAAGGACCTTCCGCTGACGATGGGCGTCATGCTGTTCGGGGCCTTCTTCATCCTGATCCTGAACATCATCGTGGACCTCGCCTACGCCTACATCGACCCGCGCGTGCGCCTCGCCTAGGAGAAATACCGTGACCACACTGACCAAGACCGAAGGCGAGAGGGCCCCGAGCGGGTCGGAGGCCTTCCTCTCGGTCCGCGACCTGCGCGTGCGGTTCTCCACCGAGGACGGCATCGTGAAGGCCGTCGACGGACTCTCCTTCGACGTCGAGCGGGGCAAGACGCTGGGCATCGTGGGGGAGTCGGGCTCGGGCAAGTCCGTCACCAACCTGACCGTCCTGGGCCTGCACAACCCCCAGACCTCCACCGTCGAGGGCGAGATCGTCCTGGACGGCAAGGAACTGGTCACCGCGACCGAGAAGGAGATGGAGAAGCTTCGCGGCAACAAGGTCGCGATGATCTTCCAGGACCCGCTGACCGCCCTCTCGCCGTACTACACGGTGGGTCGGCAGATCGCGGAACCCTTCATGAAGCACACCGGCGCCTCCAAGAAGGAGGCGAAGGCGCGGGCGATCGAGATGCTCGACAAGGTCGGCATCCCGCAGCCCGCGATGCGCTTCAACGACTACCCGCACCAGTTCTCGGGCGGTATGCGCCAGCGCGCGATGATCGCGATGGCCCTGATCTGCGACCCCGACCTGCTGATCGCGGACGAGCCGACCACGGCCCTGGACGTGACCGTCCAGGCGCAGATCCTGGACCTGCTCAAGGATCTCCAGCAGGAGTTCGGCTCGGCGATCATCTTCATCACCCACGACCTCGGCGTCATCTCCAAGATGGCCGACGACCTGCTGGTGATGTACTCGGGCCGGGCCGTGGAACGCGGCACCGTCCGCGAAGTGCTGCGCGCTCCCCAGCATCCGTACACCTGGGGCCTGCTGAGTTCCATGCCGCGGCTCGGCGGTGACACGGCGCAGGCGCTCACCCCGATCCCGGGGACACCGCCCAGCCTGCTGAACCCGCCCACGGGCTGCCCGTTCCACCCCCGGTGCGGCTTCACGTCAGAGGTCGGCGGCACCCGCTGCACCGACGAGCGGCCGCAGTTGCCGGACGGCCGCGGCGCCGCCTGCCACCTGGACGGCGAGCAGAAGCAGACCCTTTTCATCGAGCAGATCAAGCCCCGGCTGGGCTAGGGAGAACGACACATGAGCGACAAACTCACCCTGCCGAAGCCGCAGGGCCCGGTGGACGGAGCCGCCGAGCCGTTGCTCTCCGTCGAGGGCCTGACGAAGCACTTCCCGATCTACGGCGGCTTCCCGATCAAGCGCAAGGTCGGAGCCGTACAGGCCGTCGACGGGGTCGACCTGACCGTCGGAGTCGGCGAGAGCGTCGGCCTGGTCGGCGAGTCCGGCTGCGGCAAGTCGACGACCGGCCGGCTCATCACCCGGCTCCTGGAGCCGACGGCCGGCAGGATCACCTACTCGGGCCAGGACATCTCGCACGCCTCGCGCCGGCAGCTGGCGCCCGTGCGGTCCGAGATCCAGATGATCTTCCAGGACCCGTACTCGTCGCTGAACCCGCGGCAAACCGTCGGCACCATCATCAAGTCGCCGATGGAGGTCAACGGGATCAAGCCGAAGGGCGGCATCGAGAAGCGCGTACACGAACTGCTGGAGCTCGTCGGGCTCAACCCCGAGCACTACAACCGCTTCCCGCACGAGTTCTCGGGCGGCCAGCGCCAGCGCATCGGCGTGGCCCGAGCCCTCTCCCTGAACCCGAAGCTGATCGTGGCGGACGAACCGGTGTCGGCCCTTGACGTGTCGATCCAGGCGCAGGTCGTCAACCTGCTGCAGAAGGTCCAGGAGGAGATGGGCATCGCCTTCCTCTTCATCGCCCACGACCTGGCGATCGTCCGGCACTTCTCGCAGCGCCTCGCGGTGATGTACCTCGGCAAGGTGGTGGAGGTCGGCGACCGCGACTCCATCTACAACCGGCCGCGTCACCCGTACACGCACGCCCTGCTGTCGGCGGTTCCCGAGGTCACGCTCGACGACGAGACGGAGGACCGGGAGCGGATCAGGCTCGCCGGCGACGTCCCCTCGCCGATCCACCCGCCGTCCGGCTGCCGCTTCCGCACCCGCTGCTGGAAGGCGCAGGACAAGTGCGCGACCGAGGAGCCCCCGCTGATCCAGATCTCCGGCAACCGCGACAACCACCTGACGGCCTGCCACTTCCCGGAGGACCCGACGACGGAGGCCCGCGCGGAGGACGTCGTCCTGGACCCGGCGCTGGCGGCACTGGAGAAGGAAGCGGAGTAGTTCCCCGGGGGCTCCGCCCCCCAGCCCCCCGCTCCTCAAGCGCCGGAGGGGCTGAAACAGGTCACCGGGTGGGCTGATTTTCCAGCTCGCCCGGTGAGACGAGTCCTGTCTCGTAGGCGAGGACGACGGCCTGGGCCCGGTCGCGCAGGGTCAGTTTGGCGAAGATCCGGGCTACATGGGTCTTCACTGTCGCCCCACTGAGCGTCAGTTCCTGCGCCAGTTCGGAATTGGAAAGACCCCGGCCCATGAGCGTCAGTACCTCGCGCTCGCGCGGCGTCAGCGCGGCCAGGTCTCGGTGGACGGCTGGGATTGCGAGACCTGCACCGGTTCTGGGGGCGCTGGGGGCGAAGCGTTCCACCAGGCGGCGGGTGATCGAGGGTGCGAGCAGGGCGTCACCGGTGTCGACAAGGCGTACGGCGGCGGCCAGATGCGCGGGGGTGACGTCCTTGAGCAGGAATCCGCTGGCTCCGGAGGCGAGGGCGGCGTAGACGTAGTGGTCGAGGTCGAAGGTGGTCAGCATGATCACCCGGCAGTCCGGGGCCTGCACGAGGATGCGGCGGGCGGCCTCCAGGCCGTCCATGACGGGCATGCGGATGTCCATCAGCACGACGTCGGGCCGCAGCCTCAGCACGGTGGCCACGGCCTCGGCTCCGTCGCCGGCTTCGCCGACCACGTCGATGCCACGGGCGGTCAGGATCAGGCGGAAGCCGGTGCGGACCAGCTCCTGGTCGTCGGCGATCACGACGCGAGGGGCGGGTTCGGTGTGCGTCGTCATGGCCGGTCCAGTGGGATCCGGGCGCGGACCCGGTAGCCGCCGCCCAGACGGCGGCGGGCGTCGAGGTCGCCGCCGTAGACGGCGACCCGCTCCCGCAGGCCCAGCAGCCCGCGTCCCGTTCCGTCCGCCTGGCCCGGGACCGGCTCTCTCCGCGCGGGCCGGCTGCCCGACAGGATGCTCGGTCCGCTGTTCAGCACCTCGACGCGCAGGTAGTGGTCCGCGTATCGCACCGTCACTTCGGCTTTCGCTCCGTCCCCGTGTTTGAGGGCATTGGTCAGAGCCTCCTGGACGACCCGGTAGGCGGTGACATCGATTCCGGTCGGCAGCGGGCGCGGCTCACCCGAGATGCGCATCTCCACAGGCAGGCCGGCAAAGGCGATCCGGTCGATCAGCGGGCTGAGCCGGCTCAAGCTCGGCTGCGGTGACAGGTCCACACCGTGGGGCTCGTCGTCGCCGTTCTGCGCGGGTGCGAGCAGGCCGAGCAGGTGCCGCAGCTCGGTCATCGTGTTCCGCCCGGCGCTCTCGACGGCGCTCATCGCCGCCGCGGCCTCGTCCGGCATCGTGGCCAGCACCTCGCGGGCGGCCCCGGCCTGTACCACCATGAGGCTCACGTTGTGGCTGACGATGTCGTGGAGCTCGGCGGCGATCCTGGCCCGCTCGGCGTCGACAGCGGTCCGCGCCGCGCTCTCGCGCTCCCGCGCCAGCAGCCAGCCGCGCTCCTCGATGGCAGCCTGGTGCAGCCGCCGCGCCCGGACCACCGCCACGCACAGACACCCGGCGGCGCCAACTGCCGCCGCCAGGGCGATGCCCAGCCACATCGTCCCGGATCCCCACACCGGACCATCTTCGCAGCTGCACGACGCACCTCACATCAGTCCTTGGATGCAGCTCCGTACATCCCCGGGATGACCTGCCCGGACGGATACATCCGGAGGGCGACGCCCCCTCCGCGGACTCCGTCCTAAGTTCGAGCCATGACAATTGACCAGGACAGTGCCCGGCACATGGTGGTGCGGCTGGACGGCGTGCACAAGGAGTACGGCGACGCGAAGGCCCTGGACGGCCTGTCGCTGGAGATCAGGGCGGGGGACGCGGTCGCCGTCATGGGCCCCTCCGGCTGCGGCAAGTCCACCTTGCTCAACATGGTGGCCGGCCTGGACCGGCCGACCTCGGGCACAGTCGAGGTCCATGGTCATGACCTCAAGAAACTCGACGAGACCGGCTTGGCGCTGTTCCGGCGGCGGAACGTCGGCATGATCTTCCAGTTCTTCAACCTCATCGACGATCTGCCCGCCCTGGACAATGTGGCGCTGCCCGCGCAGCTGACCGGCACCCCGGCCCGGCAGGCGCGCCGCCGTGCCCTGGAGCTTTTGGACGAACTCGGTGTCGCCGAACGCCGGAACAACTATCCGGCGACGCTCAGCGGCGGCGAGCGGCAACGGGTCGCCGTCGCACGGGCGTTGATGAACCGCCCGGCCCTGCTGCTTGCCGACGAGCCGACCGGCGCCCTCGACAGCCGGTCGGGCGAGCAGGTGATGGATCTGCTGATCGACCTCAACCAGATCGGCCAGACCCTGTTGATCGTCACCCATGACCCGCAGCTGGCCACGCGCTGCGCCAGCCGGCTGATCGAAGTCGCCGACGGCCGGGTCGCCCGCGAGAGCACGCTGGAGGCGACCGCGTGAGCGCCGTATGGAGAGCCTCCCGCGCGGCCGTGAAGCGCCGCCGGCTCCAGACCTTCGTCATCGGGCTCGTCGTGTTCTGCTCCACCACGACCGTCCTGCTCGCGCTGGCGCTGCTGAGCGCCGCCTCGGGCCCCTTCGACAAGGCCTACGCCGCACAGCGCGGTGCTCATGCGGTGGCGGCCTTCGACACCACGAAGGTCTCGCGGGAGCAGTTGGCGCGGACCGCCCGGCAGCCCGGGGTGGAGGCCGCGGCCGGGCCGTTCGGGCAGGCCGTCGTCGACATCCCCAAGGACTGGCTCTGGATGGCGGGCGGCACCCTCACGGTGGTCGGCCGGGCCGATCAGGCGGGCCCCGTGGACCGGATCGAACTCCTTGAGGGCCACTGGGCCACCGCACCCGGCGAGATCGTCGTCAACTGGTCCGTCCAGGGCTCCCCGGACCCCGAGCTGCTCGGCACCAAGCTGGAGACCCCCGGCGGAGCGACGCTGACCGTCGTTGGATTCGCCGCCAGTATGAGCAAGTCGGCGAGCGCCTGGGTCTCGCCCGAGCAGATGGCCGCACTGCACCCGGCCTCCGCCCAGATGCTCTACCGCTTCACGGACTCCTCGACGGAGGCCCGGCTGAGCGCCTCGCTGGCACGGGCCACCACGGGACTGCCCAAGGAATCGCTGACCGGCGCACAGACCTACCTCACCCTCAAGCAGGCATTCTCCGCGCGGGCCGACTCCTACCTCCCGTTCATCACACTCTTCGGCATCCTCGGCCTGCTCGTCTCCGCTCTGCTCGTCGGCAACGTGGTCAGCGGGGCAGTCGTCTCCGGGTACCGGCACATCGGGGTGCTCAAAGCCCTGGGCTTCACCCCCAACCAGGTCGTCGCCGTCTATCTGACGATGCTTTCCGTGCCGGCGGTGGTGGGCTGCGTGCTGGGCACTCTGGCCGGCAACGCGCTGGCCGGGCCGATCCTGAAGGTCGCGTTCAGCGGCATTGAGGTGGGCCGGGCCTCGGTCGGCGGCATCAGTCCGTGGGTGTCCGTGGCCTGCCTCGTGGGCATGCCCGCCCTCGTCCTGCTGGCCGCGCTGGTCCCCGCCCTGCGCGCCCACCGGCTGCCCGCCGCGGAGGCGATCAGCGCGGGCGGCGCGCCGCGGACCGGGCGCGGGCTGCGCGTCCAGCGGATACTCGGCGCCACCCGGCTGCCGCGCCCGGTCAGTCTGGGCCTCGGCCAGCCGTTCGCCCGCCCCAGCCGCACCCTGCTGACCATGGCGGCCATCGTCCTCGGGGTCACCACGGTGACCCTGTCGACCGGACTGACCAGCACCATGGTCGCGTACGGCAAAGTCGGGCGGGAGGACGGAGGCGCCAGGATCCACGTGACGACCGGGGGGGCGGGCAACGACCGGACCCCGCCCCGGCTCAGTGACCCGCAGATCGAGAAACGGCTGCGGTCCCTGCCGGGCGCGGAGGGGGTACGGGCCCGCGCGCTGTCCCAGGCGAACATGACCGGGCAGACGCAGCCCGTCTTCGCCGACTTCTACCGCGGCGACGATTCCTCGTACGAGCACACCATCGTCAAGGGCCGGGCGCCGGCCACGGCGGGCGAGATCGTGGCGGGGCCGGCGTTCCTGAGCCAGCGCGGGCTGAAGCTCGGTGACCGGGTCACGCTGGAGCTGAACGGTAGAAAGATCACCGCGACCGTCGTGGGTCAGCTCATCGAGGGTGACGCCCGTGCCTTGGAGGCCACTTGGGAGAGTTTCGCCCAACTCGCACCGGACGCCCGGGCCACCGAGTACACGGTACGGCTCGCCTCCGGCGCCGACGCGCGCGCCTACGCCGAGGCGGTCGCGGCGCTCGACCCGGGCCTGCACGCGTCGGTGCTGGACTCCGGCAACGCCGCCACCGCCACCGTCATCACCTTCTCGACGGTGTTCACGGTGCTGCTGACGCTCGTCGCGTCGCTCGGTGTCTTCAACACCGTTCTCCTGAACACCCGTGAGCGGCGCCGGGACCTGGGCATGCTCAAGTCGATCGGGATGACACCCCGGCAGGTGGTGGTGATGACGGTGACCTCGGTCGCCGGGCTGGGCGCGGTCGGCGGACTGCTCGGCATCCCGCTCGGGATCGTGGCGCACCGCCTCGTCGTGGACCATGTCGGGGTGGTCGACTTCCCCGCACATATGAAGGACGTGTGGCACGCGCCGCAGCTGGCCGCGATGCTCCTGGCGGGTGTGGCGATCGCAGTGCTCGGTGCCCTGGTCCCGGCCCGGTCGGCGGCCCGGATGACCATCGCCTCGGCGCTGCACACCGAGTAGATCACCCCACCCCGGCCCCGGGCGAAGGTGGTTGGCAGGTACGAGAAGGGCGGCCCGGTGAGGCCGTGGGAGCGGATCGAGCGCGCCCTGGACGCCTACGACGCGGCCGGTGCACCCGGCCCGGAGGAATTCACCCCGCACGTCTGTGGCGGCGTGCAGCACCTGCGGCACGCACACCTGCCCGGCCTGCCGCTGCCCAGCCCCTGACGCCGGCCGTGTCCTTCCGCGCTGCTGCCCCAGCCCGGCGGGGGCCACTCGATTCGGTGACGTCGGGGTGAAGCACCCGTCCCACCAGGGCGCTCCCTCTACGGTGGGCCGCCTCGGCAACGGAATGGGGAGTTCATGCACGTTCAACTGAGGGCCGCAGCGGACGACGGGTTGCTCACGACGCTCGACCTGTACCGATGGCTGCGGCAGAACCCGGACGTCCAGCGTCATGCGGAGGTGACGCTCGGGCCCGCGCACCCCGGCGGCGAGACCATGGGGGCCGTCGAGGTCGTCAACCTGGTACTCGGCCAGGCCTTCACCGCACTCAACCTCGCCCTGGCGTACGCGACGTGGCGCGCCGCGCGCCCGACCGCCGCCCCGGTAACGATCACTGTCGAGGGCCGATCGGTCACGGTCACGGGAGCCGACGAGGACACGATGGCCCTGATCGTGGCACTTCTCCGCCCCGCCGGGAGCCCGGAACCCCTGCGCACCGGCACTGAGGCGCCGGCGCCTC
>NZ_LIPP01000011.1:0-235 GCF_001418335.1 Streptomyces aurantiacus
CTCCCGCCCTTGCGCGGCCTGTTCACCCCCGCCGACCGGCATGAACTGCCCGAAGGCGTCCACGCGTTCCGCACGATGGACGACTGCCTCGGCCTGTCGAAGGCGGTACGGCAGGACACCCGGGCCGTCGTCATCGGCGGCGGTCTGCTCGGCGTCTCGGCCGCCCGCGCGCTCGCCGAACGCGGCGCGCAGGTGGTCCTCGCCCAGCAGGGCGAACGGCTGATGGAACGTCAAC
>NZ_LIPP01000011.1:240-14280 GCF_001418335.1 Streptomyces aurantiacus
GCGCGGTCCGCTCCGTCCGCTCCGTCCGCTCCGTCCGCTCCGTCCGCGCGGTCCGCTCCGTCCGCTCCGTCGAGATGGCCGACGGGTACGCCCTCGACGCCGACCTGGTGGTGCTGGCCTGCGGCGTGCACCCGCGCGTGGGCCTCGCCCAGGACGCGGGTCTCGCCGTGCACAAGGGCGTCATCGTCGACGACGAACTGCGCACCTCCGACCCGCACATCCGGGCGATCGGCGACTGCGCCCAGCACGACGGCCAGGTCTACGGACTGGCCGCTCCGGCGCTCGAACAGGCCGAAGTCCTGGCCGAGTTGCTGGCGCGCACCGCACCCGCGGAGGGTGCCACCGGCTACCGCGGCACCCGCGCCCTCACCCGCCTGACCCTCGCCTCCGGCACCCCTCTCGACCTCGCCGCCTTCGGGGAGCACACCGCGCTGCCCGGCGACGACGTCATCCAGCTCACCGACGCGACCCGCGGCACCTACCGCAAGGTCGTCGTCCGCGACGACCGCCTGGTGGGCGGGGTCCTCGTCGGCGAGCTCGGCACCGTCGGCGCGCTCGCCCGCGCCTGGGAGGGAGCGGAGCCGCTCCCCGCGGACGGCGCCCCGCTGCTCCACCTGCTCACCAACGATGGAGGCTCCTGATGTCCACGACCGCACCTGTGGGAACTGGCCCCCGCCCCACGATCGTGCTCGTCGGCCACGGCATGGTCGGCCAGCGCTTCCTCGAAGCGCTGGCCGAGCGCGGCCTGACCGCCACGCACCGCGTGGTCGTGCTGTGCGAGGAGCCGCGTCCCGCGTACGACCGCGTGCAGCTCACCTCGTACTTCGCGGGCCGCACGCCCGAGGAACTGTCCGTGACGGACATGGAGTTCATCGCGGAGCACGGGATCGAGCTGCACATCGGGGACCCGGCCGAGACCGTCGACCGGGCCGCGCGCACGGTCACGGCCCGCTCCGGCCTGACCGTCGGCTACGACACGCTGGTGCTGGCCACCGGCTCGTTCCCGTTCGTGCCGCCCGTGCCGGGCAAGGACGCCGAGGGCTGCTTCGTCTACCGCACGATCGAGGACCTGCTCGCCATCGAGGAGTACGCGAAGGCACGGGCGACGACCGGTGCCGTGGTGGGCGGCGGGCTGCTCGGACTTGAGGCCGCCGGTGCGCTGAAGGGGCTCGGACTCACCACGCACATCGTGGAGTTCGCGCCGCGGCTGATGCCCGTCCAGGTGGACGAGGGCGGCGGCGCCGCGCTCCTTCGCACCATCGAGAACATGGGCCTCACGGTCCACACCGGCACGGGCACGCAGGAGGTCGTCACCGGCGACGACGGCGCCGTGACCGGCATGAAGCTCTCCGACGGCTCCACGGTCGCCACCGACCTGGTGGTGTTCTCGGCCGGGGTACGCCCCCGTGACCAGCTCGCCCGCGACTGCGGACTCACCGTGGGCGAGCGCGGGGGCATCAGCGTCGACGACCAGTGCCGTACGGTCTCCGACCCGCAGGTCTTCGCGATCGGGGAGTGCGCGCTGGCCTCGGACGGCCGGGTCTACGGCCTGGTGGCCCCCGGCTACGAGATGGCCGAGACGGCCGCCGCCACGATCGCCACCGTCGCCGCAACCGAAACCGACGGAGTCGACGGGGCGGCCTTCACCGGCGCCGACCTCTCCACCAAGCTCAAGCTCCTCGGTGTCGACGTCGCCTCCTTCGGTGACGCGCACGGCGCCGCCGACGACTGCCTCGACGTCGTCTACTCGGACTCGCGCTCGGGCACGTACAAGAAGCTGGTCATCGGCCGGAACGGCGAGCTGCTCGGCGGCATCCTGGTCGGCGACGCGGACGCGTACGGCACCCTGCGCGCGTTCACCGGCTCGGTGCCGCCGATCGCCCCGGAACAGCTCGTCCTGCCGGCCGGCGCCGGCGCCCCCGTCCAGCTCGGCCCGTCCTCGCTGCCGGACGAGGCGATCATCTGCTCCTGCCACAACGTCACCAAGGGCGCGATCCGCGGCGCGGTCACCGACCACGCGTGCACGACGGTCCCCGAGGTCAAGAAGTGCACCAAGGCCGGTACCGGCTGCGGCAGTTGCGTCAAGGTGCTCGGCCAGCTCGTCACCTCCGAGCTGGAGGCGAGCGGCGTCGAGGTCGACAAGGGCCTGTGCGGCTGCTTCCCGCAGACCCGCGAGGAGCTGTACGAGATCGTCCTCGCCCTGCGCATCGCCTCGTACCAGCAACTCCTGGACCGCTACGGCCGCGACAGCGCGCGCGGCGGCGACGGCTGCGAGGTCTGCAAGCCCACGGTCGGCTCGATCATCGCCTCCCTCGCGCCCACGATCGGCGCCGAAGGCTACGTCCTCGACGGTGAGCAGGCCGCCCTCCAGGACACCAACGACCACTTCCTCGCGAACCTGCAGAGGAACGGCTCGTACTCGATCGTGCCGCGCATCCCCGGCGGCGAGATCACCCCCGAAAAGCTCATCGTGATCGGCGAGGTGGCCCGCGACTTCGGCCTCTACACGAAGATCACGGGCGGCCAGCGGATCGACATGTTCGGCGCACGCGTCGAGCAACTCCCGCTGATCTGGGCCCGCTTGGTGGACGCGGGCTTCGAGTCCGGGCACGCGTACGGAAAGTCGCTGCGGACGGTCAAGTCGTGCGTCGGGCAGACCTGGTGCCGCTACGGCGTGCAGGACTCGGTGCGCATGGCGATCGACCTGGAGCTGCGCTACCGGGGCCTGCGGTCCCCGCACAAGCTCAAGTCGGCGGTCTCCGGCTGCGCCCGCGAGTGCGCGGAGGCCCAGTCGAAGGACTTCGGCATCATCGCCACCGCCAACGGCTGGAACCTGTACGTCGGCGGCAACGGCGGCGCCACCCCGCGCCACGCGGACCTGCTCGCCCAGGACCTGTCCGACGCCGAACTGATCCGCCTGATCGACCGTTTCCTGATGTTCTACATCCGCACGGCCGACCGTCTGGAGCGCACCTCGACGTGGCTGGAGCGGATCCCCGGCGGCCTCGACCACATCCGCGACGTGGTCGTGGAGGACTCGCTGGGCATCTGCGAGGAGCTGGAGTCGCTGATGACAGCGCATGTCGCGGCCTATCGCGACGAGTGGGCCGAGACCATCAACGACCCGGAGAAGCTGTCCCGCTTCGTCTCCTTCGTGAACGCGCCCGACACCCCCGACCCGGTCGTCGGCTTCGTCCCCGAGCGCGACCAGATCAAGCCCGACCTGCCGCTGCTGACCATCGGTACCCGCCCCCTGGAAGGAAGCGCCCAGCGATGACGCTCGCACCCGAGACCACGACGCTCAGGATCCAGCTCCGCCCGGCCACCCCGACCACGTCCGCCGTCTCCTCCTCCGCTGTGGACGACGACTGGTTCGCGGTCTGCGACCTCTCCATGCTGATCCCCGGCCGCGGGGTGGCCGCGCTGCTCCCGGACGGGCGCCAGGCGGCGCTCTTCCTGGACCGCGCGGGCCGGATGTACGCGATCGACAACCGTGACCCGTTCTCCGGCGCGGCCGTACTCTCCCGCGGCCTCACCGGCACCCACCAGGGCCGCCCGTTCGTGGCCTCACCCCTCCTGAAACAGCGCTTCGACCTGGAGTCGGGCCGCTGCCTGGACGACGACTCGGTGACGGTGACGACGTACGAGGTGCGGGCGAGGTAGCGGCCCGCGGTTCCCCGCGACGGCGTGATGCGTACACGTCACCAAGTGGTTACGGTACGTCCACCCCGCGCTCCTAGGCTGCGGCGTTGCGCGACCTCGTCCCCGACCGGCGGACGGGGCAGCCTCGGCACCCTTGGAGCCACAGTGGAACGTCGTACTCTCCTGCGCGCGGCCATACTCGGCGGTTCGACGGCCGTACTCGGCGGCACCCTGTGGCGCGGTGCCGCGTACGCCGCTCCCGCCCAGCCCGGCACGGGCCCGTACGGGGCACTCGGCTCGGCGGACGCGAACGGCGTCAGGCTCCCGGGCGGCTTCACCAGCCGGGTGATCGCAAGGTCGGGCCAGCAGGTGTCCGGCACCTCGTACACCTGGCACAACGCCCCCGACGGCGGGGCCTGTTACGCGGACGGTGCCGGCTGGATCTATGTCTCCAACTCGGAGATCAACCCGTCGGGCGGCGCGAGCGCGGTGAGGTTCTCGTCGGCGGGCGCGGTCACGGGCGCGTACCGCATCCTGTCCGGCACCCGGCAGAACTGCGCGGGCGGCAGGACGCCGTGGAACACCTGGCTGTCCTGCGAGGAGGTGTCCCTCGGGTACGTCTACGAGGCCGACCCGTGGGGTGTGAACGCCGCTGTACGCCGTGACGCGATGGGCCGCTTCAAGCACGAGGCGGCCGCCGCCGACCCGGTGCGCGAGGTGGTGTACCTGACCGAGGACGAGACGAACGGCTGCCTCTACCGCTTCGTGCCGACGACCTGGGGCAGCGGCAGCCTCTCCGCCGGCACCCTCCAGGTCCTGGTCGCCGGAACGGCGACCTCCGGCTCCTTCACCTGGGCGAACGTGCCGGACCCGGACGGCTCCCCCACCACGACCCGTACGCAGGTCTCCGGCGCGAAGAAGTTCAACGGCGGCGAGGGCTGCCACTACGCCGACGACACGGTCTGGTTCACCACGAAGGGCGACAACCGGGTCTGGCAGCTCGACCTGGCCTCCAGCACATACGAGTTGGCGTACGACGACTCACTCGTCACCTCGGGCACGGCCCCGCTGACCGGCGTGGACAACATCACCGGGACCTCCTCGGGCGACCTGTTCGTCGCCGAGGACGGCGGCACCATGGACATCTGCGTCATCACGCCCGACGACGTGATAGCCCCGTTCCTGCGCGTCGACGGCCAGTCGGGTTCGGAGATCACCGGCCCCGCCTTCTCCCCGGACGGCACCCGCCTCTACTTCTCCAGTCAGCGCGGCACCAGCGGCAGTTCGTCCGGCGGCATCACCTACGAGGTGAAGGGTCCGTTCCGCTCGTAACCCCTCACCTCCGGGTTTACAGATGACGGATCCATGAGCGGAGAGCTACCGTCCGGTCACGTCACGTTCGCATCACGGGTCCGTCATTCCGCCGCAGCCCCCTCAACCTCTCCCATACTTTCGTCCCCTCAAATCCGACTGATCGCCACTCCGTGATCATGCATACGGATACGCGGCCATGCGTGCGGATATCAGCACCAATCTGGGGGCTCCTGACGTGAACCAGTTCCACAAGCCCGCCGCCGTAGTCGTCGCCGCGCTGGCGTTCGCCGTTCTGCCGGCCACCGCCGAGGCGCACGACGGGCTGCACCCGTTCAAGAACTGCACCGAGGCGTACGAGAACGGGTACGCCAACATCGCCAGAGGCGACGAGCACTACGGCGACCACCTGGACCGTGACCAGGACGGCGTCGGCTGCGACAAGCCGCCCGCGGACTTCGTCCCCGCGTCCGACAAGACGGACGGGGACGGCTCCGCGGACGACACCGCGGACAGCAACACGGACGGCAAGAAGGACGATCAGGGCGCCGACCTCGCCGAGACCGGAGGCAGCGGCGCCACCGCGTACATCGCGGGCGGCGGCGCGGCTGTCCTGCTGGCCGGGGGCGGGGTGCTGTTCACCGTACGCAGGCGCCGTGACGCCCGCTGACACACCCGTGGGCACACCCGTAGGCAGCGAAGAAGAGGCGGCGCCCCGCACAAGGCGCCGCCTCTTCTTCTTCTTTCGTACGCCGGGGTCCCGGTCCGCCGCGGTGAGGGTCAGGGTAGAACGGCGGATCGGGACCCCGGAGTCCCTACCGGTGGTCGCTCCCCTGTGAGGAGGACGCCGCGCGGCCCGCCTCCAGCCGTGCCACCGGGATGCGGAACGGGGAGCAGGAGACGTAGTCGAGGCCCACCTCGTGGAAGAAGTGGACCGACTCCGGGTCGCCACCGTGCTCGCCGCAGACACCGAGTTTGAGGTCAGGGCGGGTCTCGCGGCCGGCCTTCACCGCGGACTTGACCAGCGAGCCCACGCCGTCCCTGTCGATCGTCTCGAACGGGGAGACCCCGAAGATGCCCTTCTCCAGGTAGGCCGTGAAGAAGCTGGCCTCCACGTCGTCCCGGCTGAAGCCCCACACCGTCTGGGTCAGGTCGTTGGTGCCGAAGGAGAAGAACTCGGCCGCCTCCGCGATCTGACCGGCGGTCAACGCAGCGCGGGGCAGCTCGATCATCGTGCCGAGCGCCAGTTTCAGGTCCACGCCGGTGTGCTCCCGCACCTCGGCGATGACCTGCTCGGCCTCGTCACGGACGATCTCCAGCTCCTGGACCGTGCCCACGAGCGGGATCATGATCTCGGCGCGCGGGTCGCCCTTGGCGTTCTTGCGCTCGGCGGCGGCCTCGGCGATCGCCCGTACCTGCATGGTGAACAGGCCCGGGATGACCAGGCCGAGGCGTACGCCGCGCAGGCCGAGCATCGGGTTCTGCTCGTGCAGCCGGTGGACGGCCTGGAGCAGCCGCAGTTCGTTCTCGTGCGGGTCCTGGCGGGCCTCCGCGAGGGCCACGCGCACCGACAGCTCGGTGATGTCGGGCAGGAACTCGTGCAGCGGCGGGTCGAGGAGGCGGACGGTGACCGGCAGGCCGTCCATCGCCTCGAAGAGCTGCACGAAGTCCTGCTTCTGGAGCGGCAGAAGCTCCTTCAGCGACTCCTCACGCTCGGCGTCCGTGTCCGCGAGGATCAGCCGCTCCACCAGCTCCCGCCGGTCACCGAGGAACATGTGCTCGGTGCGGCACAGGCCGATGCCCTGGGCGCCGAAGCGACGCGCCCGCAACGCGTCCTCGGCGTTGTCCGCGTTCGCCCGCACCCGGAGCCGCCGCTTGCGGTCGGCGAAGGCCATGATCCGGTGGACGGCCTCGACCAGTTCGTCGGCGTCGTCGGCGCCCGCGTGCATCCGGCCCTCGAAGTACTCCACGACCGGGGAGGGCACGACGGGCACCTCTCCCAGGTACACCTTGCCGTTGGAGCCGTCGATGGAGATCACGTCGCCCTCCTCGACGACGTGCCCGCCGGTGACGGTCATCCGGCGCCGCTTGGTGTCGACCTCCAGCTCCTCCGCGCCGCACACACAGGTCTTGCCCATGCCGCGGGCGACGACGGCCGCGTGGGAGGTCTTGCCGCCGCGCGAGGTGAGGATGCCCTCGGCCGCGATCATGCCGTCGAGGTCGTCGGGGTTCGTCTCCCGGCGGACCAGGATGACCTTCTCACCGGAACGGGACCACTTCACGGCCGTGTACGAGTCGAAGACCGCCTTGCCGACCGCGGCGCCCGGTGAGGCGGCGATGCCCCGGCCGATCCGCGTCACCTTTCCGCCCACGGCCACCGAGTCGTCGAAGCGCGGGAACATCAGCTGGGCGAGCTGGGCGCCGTTGACGCGCTGGAGTGCCTCGGCCTCGTCGATCAGGCCCTGGTCGACGAGCTGCGTGGCGATCCGGAAGGCGGCACCGGCCGTCCGCTTGCCGACGCGGGTCTGGAGCATCCACAACTGCCCGCGCTCGATGGTGAACTCGATGTCGCAGAGATCCTTGTAGTGGTTCTCCAGGGTCTCCATGATCTGCATCAACTGGTCGTACGACTTCTTGTCGATCCGCTCAAGATCGGCGAGCGGGACGGTGTTGCGGATGCCCGCGACGACGTCCTCGCCCTGCGCGTTCTGCAGGTAGTCGCCGTACACGCCCTGGTGCCCGGAGGCCGGGTCCCGGGTGAAGGCGACACCCGTGCCGGAATCGGGGCCCAGGTTCCCGAAGACCATGGAACACACGTTGACGGCCGTGCCCAGGTCGTGCGGGATGCGCTCCTGGCGGCGGTAGAGCTTGGCGCGCTCGGTGTTCCAGGAGTCGAAGACCGCGTGGATGGCGAGGTCCATCTGCTCGCGCGGGTCCTGCGGGAAGTCCCGGCCCGCCTCGGTCTTGACGATCTTCTTGAACTTGGTGACGAGCTTCTTCAGGTCGGCCGCTTCGAGGTCGGTGTCGACCACGACCTTCTTGGCCTGCTTGGCCGCCTCCAGCGCGTCCTCGAAGAGCTCGCCGTCGACGCCGAGGACCGTCTTGCCGAACATCTGGATGAGCCGGCGGTACGAGTCCCACGCGAAGCGGTCGTCCCCGGCCTGCTTGGCCAGCCCCTGCACGGACGTGTCGGAGAGGCCGATGTTCAGGACGGTGTCCATCATGCCGGGCATGGAGAACTTCGCGCCGGAGCGGACCGAGACGAGGAGGGGGTCGTCGGCCTGGCCGAGCTTCTTGGCCATCTTCGCTTCGAGGGCGTCGAGGTGTGCACTCACCTCGTCACGCAGTGCCGCCGGCTCGTCGCCACTGTCGAGGTAGGTCTTGCAGGCCTCGGTGGTGATGGTGAAGCCGGGCGGGACGGGAAGGCCCAGGTTGGTCATCTCGGCGAGGTTGGCACCCTTGCCGCCGAGAAGGTCCTTGAGTTCCTTGTTGCCCTCCGTGAAGTCGTAAACGAACTTCACGCTTTCAACGCCGTTGTCGCCGCGGTCGCCGCTCTCGGCTACGTGGGGATCTTTGTTTTCCGACACGGGTCTCGACTCCTCGGGACGCGGTGGCTGCCCTGACGACGGGGAACATACCCAGATCGAAGGCACCTGGGTACGTCCACTTGCGCGTCATACGGTCGTAACCACCCGTCCGCCAGCAGATCGAAAGTCAAGGGCAGGTAAGGCGCTGGCGCGTTCCGCGTTCACCTCTTGAAGGAGTCAACGCCCGTAGACTTCGAATGCCGCTCTTTTGAGCGGGTGCTGGCACGTCTGAGTTCAGGCCGTAAACAACTGAAGAGTGGCACTGAGTGCCACCCTTTGAGAAGTACAGCCGCTCACGGTTCCCTCAAGACCCGCTCATCCGAGCGAAACCCCGATCAGACGTGGCGAGAATCACGCTTTCCGCAGCACCGGAATTTCACCATGTGGACTGCATGTGGGATGCGTCCGCCCAGCCGTACACCGCACGGGAGCGGGCCGTACCGGCACGGCCCCGACCCACGACGGGAAACGCACGCCGGGAGGACCGTCCTCACACCCCCATGGCGTGCAGCCGCTCCTCGACCCGCTCGGGCGCGTACAGGTGCTCCACGACCAGCGCGCCCGCTCCGACCAGGGCCGCCCGTTCCCCGAGCCGGGACGTGACCACGTCCAGGTGGGCGGTGGAGCGGGGCAGCGCGCGCTGGTAGAGCAGTTCGCGCACGCCGGTGAGGAACGCCGTGCCGGCCAGATCCCCGGCGATCATCAGGACACCGGGGTTGAGCAGCGTCACCACGGTCGCCAGGACGTCACCGACGTGCCGGCCCGCCTCCCGCGCGAACGCGGCCGCGCCGGGGTGCCCCGAGGTGAGCAGGTCGCGCACGTCCGAGCCCGACGCCGCCGCGACCCCCGACTCCGCCAGCCTGCGTGCCACGGCTCCCCCACTGGCAACGGCGGCGAGACAGCCGTACGACCCGCACCTGCACAGCGCGTCGGCGCCCTCCGGGACCCGGATGTGCCCGATGTCCCCGGCGCCTCCGTCGATGCCCCGGTAGATCGTGCCGCCGACGACCACGCCCGCGCCTATCCCGGTGGAGACCTTCACCAGGACGAACGCCGAGCAGTCGGGGTGGGCGGTGCGCTGCTCCCCGTACGCCATGAGGTTGGCGTCGTTGTCGACCAGGACCGGGACGGGCCCCGCGCCCGTGTGCTCGGTGAAGGCGCGGGTGAGGCGGCCTCTTATGTCGTAGCCGTCCCAGCCGGGCATGATCGGCGGCTGGACGACCCGGCCCGTGTCGGAGTCGACGGGGCCCGGCACGGCGAGCCCGATGCCGCACACCTCGTGCGCCCGGTGCCCGGCCTTCTCCAGCAGCTCGGCGAACCAGCGGCCCAGCTCGCCGAGCACCGCGTCCGGCCCTTCCTCGACGAGCAGCGGCCCCGCGTGCTCGGCCAACAGCTCACCGGTCAGGGACAGTACGGCGGCGCGGGCGTGCCGGGTGTCAAGGTCGGCGGCGAGGACCACCCCATGGGAGTCGTCGAACTCCAGGCGGACCGAGGGGCGTCCGCCGAGCGGCGAGTCCACCGGGCCCGCGGCGCCCTCGCGCAGCCAGCCGGCCCGGAAGAGCCGGTCGAGGCGTTGCCCGACCGTGGCCCGGGACAACCCGGTGACCTGCTGCAACGCCCCACGGGTGGTGGCACGTCCGCTGCGCACCAGCTCCAGCAGGTCGCCGGAGCTCGCCTGACTCCCGGCCTTCGCGGCCTTCGCTGCCCTCGCGGTCGTCCCGTCCGGTGTGGTCATTCCGCTACTCCTCGTGGTCCCGGTCGCGCGAAACCCCTTGCGCTCACCAACTCTGCATTACATATTGAGTTTTGCGTGTTAAATAGACGTAACCCTACGGTAGCTACTGCCGAACTGGTCGGCCGCATGTCTTCGGGGAGACCTGAGTGGATCGCACAACCCAGCTCACCGCCCGCCGCACCGCGCACCTGGGCCCCGTACACACCGCCGCCCCACCGCCGGTTTCCGGCCATGGTGAAGACGGCCGGGCCGCCGAGAACGGCCAGGTCGAGGCCGCCGTATACGATCCGGGCCACCGGGCGGGGCCGCAGTCGCGTGCGCTGTCCGGACCACTGCCGGAGCCGAAGCCGTCGTCAGCGCCGTTTGCCGAGCCGCTGCACGTCAGGGCGGCCCAGGTGCTGCACAGCAACTGGACGGGCGCGTCCACGGTGCCCTCGCACAGCCTGTATCCGCACCAGTGGTCCTGGGACTCCGCGTTCATCGCGATCGGGCTGCGCCATGTGTCGCCGCTGCGGGCCCAGTCGGAGCTGGAGACGTTGCTCGGCGCGCAGTGGGGCGACGGCCGGATCCCGCACATCGTGTTCAACCCCTCCGTCCCCCTCGACGCGTACTTCCCGAGCCCGGACTTCTGGCGCTCCTCGACCGCGGGGCGCGCGGCGGGCGCCCCGCGCACCGTACAGACCTCCGGCATCGTGCAGCCACCGGTGCACGCGCTCGCCGTGTGGCTGGTTCATGCCGCCGACCCGGGGCTGTCGCGGGCGAGGTCCTTCCTGTCCCGGATGTACCCGCGGCTCGCGGCCTGGCACCGCTATCTGCTGCACCGCAGGGACCTGGGCGGCGGGGGCCTCGCCTCGGTGGTCCACCCCTGGGAGCAGGGCATGGACAACGCCCCGAGCTGGGACGCGCCGCTCTCCCGTGTCACGCCCGCCCCGGCCCGCTCCTTCCGCCGCGCCGACCTGGACCACGGCGCCGCCGAGGACCGGCCGACGGACCTGGACTACGGCCGGTACGTACGCCTGGCGGCGGACTACCGGGACGCGGGGTACGCGGACGGCGCCGCCGGCATCACCGGTACCGTCGGCGCCGCCGGGTTCGCGGTGGAGGACCCGGCATTCAACGCGCTGCTGATCGCCTCCGAGCACGCGTTGGCGCGCATCGCCCGCGAACTGGGAGCCACGGGCACCGCCCGGCACGCGCGCGCGGAGCGGCTGACGGCGGCGCTGGTGGACCGGCTGTGGGAGCCGGCCCAGGGCATGTTCTTCTGCCGGGACGTGCGCACGGACGAGCTGATCCCCGAGCGCGGGGTCTCCGGGCTCGTCCCGCTGATCCTGCCGACGCTGCCGCGCGAGACGGCCGCGACGCTCGTACGGACGCTGCGCGGGCCGCACTTCGGGCTCGGTGACACCACCCGGCTCGTACCGAGTTACGACCTGACCGGGCCCGCCTTCGACCCGCACCGGTACTGGCGCGGCCCGGCCTGGTTCAACACCAACTGGCTGGTGGAGCGCGGGCTCCGGCTGCACGGGGAGCACGCCCGCGCGCGGCGGCTGCGCGGCGCCCTGCTGGAGACGGCGGACACCTCCGGGTTCGCCGAGTACGTGGACCCGTACACCGGTGAGGCCTGCGGGGCGCTCGGCTTCAGCTGGACGGCGGCGCTGACGCTGGACCTACTGCACGAAACGCATGACGTGCATGACGTGCACGAGGCGCCCGACGCGGCGCACGGCACGGCCGAAGAGTTCGGCGAGGGCGCCATGGGAGCCATGGGTGCCATGGGAGGGAAGCTGCGATGACGGACCGGCATCATCTGCTCGTGCACGGTGGGACGTTCGTCGCCGTGGGCGACGGCGGGGACATCAGCGGAGTACGCGGCGGAAGCTCGCAGGCGGCTCCCGACGGGCTGTTCGTGCGCGACGCCCGGCATCTGAGCCGCTGGCAGCTGACCGTCGACGGGGCGGTGCCCGAGGCGCTGTCACCGGTCGCGGACGGGGACACGGCCCGCTGCGTGCTCGTACCGCGCGGCGGCCGGCAGGAGCCGCCCGCCCACACGCTGTTCCGCGAACAGGCCGTCGCCGACGGCTCGTTCGTCGAGTCGCTGCGGATCACCAGCAACCGCCCGGTGCCGACGACGATCCGGATCGCGGTCACCGCGGACGCCGACTTCACCGACCAGTTCGAGCTGCGCTCCGACCACCGTACGTACGCGAAGTCCGGCGCGGTCCGCTCCCGCCAGGTCCTCGACGACGGCGTCGAGTTCGGCTACCGGCGCGGGGAATGGCGGTCCAGTACGACGGTGACCTGCGAGCCCGCGCCCGACGGCGTCGAGGAGACCGGCACGGGCGCGCGGCGCCTCGTGTGGACCCTCGACCTCGCACCGCACGGCTCGGCCGAGCTGGCCCTCCGGGTGGCGGCGCGCCCGCACGGCATGCCGCACCCGGAGGTGCCCCGCACTCCGGCCGCCGCGAACGCCCGACTCCTCGCGCTTGAGGAGGAGTTCGCGGAGGGTGTGCCCTTCCCGACGGGCTGGCCCGAGCTGGCCGCCGCGTGTGCGCGGGGCCTGTCCGACCTGGCCTCGCTCCAGGTGCCGGCGACGGGCCCCGACGGGGAGGCACTTCGCGTCCCGGCGGCCGGAGTCCCCTGGTTCCTCACGCTGCTCGGCCGCGACGCCCTCCTCACCTCCCTCTTCGCGCTCCCCTACCGCCCGCAGCTGGCCGCCGCGACCCTCCCCGCGCTCGCCGCGGCCCAGGCGACCGAGGTCGGCGTGGGCACGGTGGCCCAGCCGGGCAAGATCGTGCACGAGATGCGGCAGGGCGAGCTGGCGCACTTCGGGCAGGTGCCGTACGGGCGGTACTACGGCTCGGTCGACGCGACACCGTTGTTCCTCGTCCTGCTCGGCGCGTACGTCGAGCAGACCGGCGACACGGCACTGGCCCGCCGTCTTGAGCCCAACGCCCGCGCGGCGATCGGCTGGATGCTCGACCACGGCGGGCTGACCTCGCGCGGCTATCTCGTCTACCGCGCGGACGAGGGCGGTCTCGCCAACCAGAACTGGAAGGACTCCCCCGGCGCCATCTGCTCCGGCGACGGCAGCCGGCCGACGGGGCCCGTGACGGCCGCGGGCGCGCAGGGGTACGCGTACGACGCGCTGCGCCGTACCGCGTACCTGTCCCGGACGGTGTGGAACGACGAGGTGTACGCGGCACTCCTCGAACAGGCCGCCGGGGATCTGCGGGACCGGTTCCAGCGGGACTTCTGGATGGCGGACCGCGACTTCCCGGCGCTCGCGCTGGACGGCGAAGGGAACCACGTCGACGCGCTCGCGTCCGACGCCGGGCATCTGCTGTGGTCCGGACTGCTGGACAAGGAGTACGGGGAACTGGTGGGGCGGCGGTTGCTGGAGCCGGACTTCTTCTCCGGGTGGGGCGTACGGACGGTCGCCTCGGGCCAGCCCGCGTACCATCCGCTGTCGTACCACCGGGGTTCGGTGTGGCCCCACGACAACGCGCTGATCACGTTGGGCCTTGCGCGGTACGGGCTCCACGACGAGGCGCGGACGGTCGCCCACGGGCTCGTCGACGCGGCCACGGCGGCGGGGCACCGGCTGCCGGAGGTGCTTGCGGGGTACGGGCGGGATACGCATGGGGAGCCGGTGCCGTATCCGCATGCGTGCGTGCGGGAGTCTCGGTCGGCGGCGGCGCCGCTGGCATTGCTCACGGCTACGCTCCGCTGAGGGCGCGGGTGTGTGGCTGCCGGTGTGTATGCGGG
>NZ_LIPP01000110.1:0-451 GCF_001418335.1 Streptomyces aurantiacus
AGATGTGTATAGGAGACCGTCCCCCGCCGGCCCCGCGCGGCATTCCACCGCGCAGCCGGTCTGACCGTCACTTCTCCCTCGGGAGCGTCACCGGCCGGTCGGCCCTCAGCTCCGCGAAGAGCGCCCGCGCCCGGCGGTCGTCCCACTTCACGGCGCTGCCCTTGGAGGTGGCGAAAGCGGGGTCGGAGACCGGCACGTTGATCTGCCGGCCGCCGCCCGCCGTGACGCCCCGCATCGCCTCGAACAGCGTCATGAGGTCACGTAGGCCGGTGTCCTTGTCGACCACGAGGGTGTCCAGGCCCGCGTTCAGGGTCGGGAAGGACTTGGCCGGGTTGAGGAGGGTCCCGGGTGTGGCCGCCTTCTTGGCGAGGGCGGCCAGGAACTTCTGCTGGTTGCGGGTACGGCCCAGGTCACCCTGGGCCTCCTGCTTGCGCTGCCGTACGAAGGCCAG
>NZ_LIPP01000110.1:488-123825 GCF_001418335.1 Streptomyces aurantiacus
CGAAGCCGATCTCCGCGTAGTGGTCGACGCGCAGCCCGGTGTTGCGCTCCACGGCCCGTACGAGCAGGTCGGGGCCGCCGAGCGAGAACGCGGCGTTGAGTTTGTCCGGCTCGGCGCGGTAGCTCCTGCCGGTCTCGGGGCGGACGTACGGCGGGATGGTCACCCAGGAGTCGCGCGGCAGGCTCAGCATGGTGGTGCCGTTCGCGCCGGTGTGCAGCAGGATCATCGAGTCGGTGCGGCGGCCCTCGGCCGAGCCGGTACGCAGGTCCTTCCTGGCCTGCTCGGACAGGCCGGCGCGGCTGTCGGAGCCCACGATCAGGTAGTTGGTGCCCTTGCCGTCCCGCGGGCGGTCCGGGAGCGCGCCGAGGTCGACCTCCTGGTCCAGCTCGGTGTCGGCCCACACGTAGGTGCCGACGGAGGAGGCGACCAGCGCCGCGAGCAGCAGGGCCGTCAGCCGTACCGCCCGGCGGCGCCCGCTGAGGCGGGGTTTCGGCGACCTGCCGCCGCCCGCGTCCCTGCGGGACTGGCTTCCGTCGCCCGTACGGCCCGGTGTGGCGGGTGAGGGCATGCCGGGCAGGGGTGCCGTGCGCGTCGAGGGCGGGGCGCCGCTCCCACGCCGCCCCGACCACGGCCCGTCGACGCCTGCCGACCGGACCGCGCCCGTCCTCGGGTCGTGGCCTGTTGCGTGGTCGGTCCCGCCGCTCATCGGTTCATCGGCCTGTTCAGTCCCTCAGCACATGGCGTCACCCCGTCACAGGATCATCACGGGGTCATCTCGTGGGCAGGCTCTTATACGGAGCGGGGTCGCCGATCTGTTCAGCGGCCGTGCCGGAACGCTTCATGCGGTGCCACGTGAGCCGGCTGCCGAGCAGGGCGGCGACCACGGACTGGATGACGACCAGATACATCAACTGCCGGTAGACGACGAGTTGGAACGGCATCCACCACAGGGTCCGTACGCGCTCCCCGTCCAGCTTCAACGCGTACGCGGCGCAAGCCAGTTGGACGCCCATGAAGGCGAACCACACCGCGGCCGAACTCAGTGGGTCGAGGAACAGCACGCCGTACAGGGCGAAGACGTCGATGACCGGCGCGAGCAGCGGAAGGGCGACCTGGAAGAGGGCGAGGTAGGTGAGTCCGCGCCGGCCGAAGCGTCCGGCGACGCCCGTCTCCAGGACGGCGCCGCGGTGCTTCCACATGGACTGGATCGTGCCGAAGCACCAGCGGTAACGCTGACGCCACAACTGCCGCAGCGAGGTGGGTACTTCGGTCCAGGCGACGGCGGACTCCTCGTAGAGGACGCGCCAGCCCGCCCGCCACAGGGCCATCGTCAGGTCGGTGTCCTCGGCGAGGGTGTCATCGCTGACCCCGCCGACCCCCACCAGCGCGTCCCGGCGGAAGGCCCCGATGGCGCCGGGAACGGTGGTCATGCACTCCAGCACCTCGAACATCCTGCGGTCGAGGTTGAAGCCGAAGCAGTACTCCAGGTGCTGCCACTTGGCGAGCAGCCCGCGCCGGTTGCCGACCTTGGTGTTGCCGCTGACCGCGCCGACCGCCGGGTGCGCGAGCGGCTGGACGAGGTGGTGGACGGCGTCCGGTTCGAAGACGGTGTCGGCGTCCACCATGACGAGGATGTCGTGACTGGCGTACTCAAGGCCGGTGTTGAGGGCGGCGGCCTTGCCCCCGTTGGGTTTGCGCACCACCAGTACCCGCGCGTCACCGACGCCTTCGGCGAGTTCCGCCGTACGGTCCGTCGAGCCGTCGTCGATGACGACGATCTGCAGCCGGGGGTAGTCGGAGGCGAGCAGCGAGCGGACGGTCGCCTCGATTCCGGCCTCCTCGTTGTAGGCGGGCACGAGCACGGTGACCGGCTGCGTCACCTCCCGCAGCCAGGGCGCGCCGGGCCGGGAGCGTTCGAGCCGGCGAACATGGGCGCGGGCGAAGAAGACGAGCAGGATCAGCCGCAACATGCCGAGGGCGCCGGCGATGCCGAGCGTCCAGGTCATCGCGTTCGAGAACGCGCGCCCCAGAGTGGTGGCCCGGATCAGCGCGGTGCCACGCCACCGCTCGGCGGCCGACACCCGCGCGTACGGGGTCAGCCGGAGCCCGGCCGAGACGGTGGTGAAGCGGTCGACCCCCGGGTTCCCGAGCAGCTTCTCCGTCTCCCGGTACGCCGTCGCCGTCTGGCTGAACTGGCGGACCAGGCCCTGCGCGGGCTTGCGGGACGCCCTGTCGGCGGCGACCAGCACATAGCCCTGGGCGGTGGCGCGCCTGGCCGACGCCCACTCGCGGCCGCACAGGGTGTCGGGCGAGGTGGTCCGCGGCATCCGCAGCAGGTTGGTGCGCAGGTTCGCGGTGCCCGCCAACACGCTCTGTGTCAGGCCAAGTTCGGCGGCGAAGCGAAGCGAGGAGGTCTCGCCCAGAGCGGCTCCGGTATAGGTGTTGGAGCCGATCTCGTGCCCCTCGGCGCGGATCCGCCGCACGAGGTCCGGGTGGCGGGCCGCCCGGGAGCCGAGGAGGAAGAAGGTCGCGCGGGCCCGGTGCTGTTTCAGCAGGTCGAGCAGGCGCGGGGTCCAGACGGGGTCGGGGCCACCGTCGAAGGTGAGCGCGACGGTGCGGGCGGGCATCGAGGCGGTCTGTACGCCGCTGCCGTTGATGCCGATGACGGGGCCGCCGCGGGTGACGGCGTCGGGTGCGGGTGAGGTGCAGGCGGACCGGGTGTCCGCGGCGTCGACCTCGTGGTTGGTCCAGCCCTCGAAGAGGAGGGCCGCGAACATCGCGGGCAGGACGAGTATCAGGAGCAGCCAGTGCCCTCGCGGATCACGGGACTGTTTGTGCCGGGCCCTCACGGAACGTCGTCCCCCCTCTCCTCCGAGGCAGCCGGGGGCCGACCCGCTCTTCTCCGGCCCCGGGCGTCCGTGGCCGATGCGCTGGGGAACGTCTGCTGCCGTTGGCTGGCGGGGCCGGAGTTACGCATGGGGCGCGAGTCTAGCCACAGGTTTGCGATTGCAGGGACCGACGCAGATACCCCAAGTACCCACTATTGGTTGCCACTTGAACGTTCTTTTCGTTCTGCGGGTGCTCGGCCGTAGCGTGTGCGTGTGACCCAACTCACCCGCTCAGACACGAAGCTGGTCGAACTTGTGCAGGCCGGCGACGTCGCGGGAGTCGTCCGGAAACTGGCCGCGCTGCCACCTGCCCAACGTCGGGCAGGTGCCGTCGAATTGTCGGCCGACCGCGGGAGCGTCCCCCGGCGTGAACTCACCGCGGAGGTGAAGGCCGCCCTGTTCGCCGCCGAACTGGGGTGTCAGGTCACCCCCGAAGCCGCGACCGCCTGGCTCCTGACCTACCGGTACTTCAAGATGGACACCTGGACGGTGGACGTCCTGAACCTGCATTCCGTCGCATGGCGGACCGAGTTGGCCGCACTGCTCGGCGAACGGGCGACGGCCTCGGACACGGTGTACACGCTCACCGAACACCTCGTCCACGACACCGGCTGTCCGCTGCCGACCTCGCAGAAGTTCGTACTGGCCTGGCTGTTCAACCGCGCCAACAACCGGCAGCGGCCCGCGCGGATGCTGGGTGGAGCACCGGGGGCCGACCTCCTGGAGCGGCTGCGCGCGGACCCCTTCACCCCGAAACTCATCCCGCTGGCCGTGGCGCGGCCGGGGCGCCTCGTCTTCGACCGGCCGGCGTGGCTCCTGGAAGCGCTCCTCGCTTTCGCCGCCGAAGGTGTCGCCGACCGGGCCGAACTGATCCACAACCTCTTCGCGGACATGGCCGCCGCACCGCCTGGGGAGGCCCAGGCGGTGGCCGTACTGGAAGCACTCGCGCTCACCCCGGCCGAACACGCCAGTGTGGCCCCCGAACGCGCCGCACTGATCGAGCACCTTCTCGGGCGTCTACTGCACGAGGGCACACGTATCGAGACCGCACCACTCCTGGAGCCCGCACGGCTCTCGGAGACCGCACCGCTCTTGGCGTTTCTGCGCGCCCTGAAGCCCACACCGCCCGAAGAAGCGCTCCGGGTACGGGACTATCTGGCGCTGCTCGACGGGTCGTTGCCGGTGGCCGCGTACGCCCGAGAGGTCCTGGCCCGGCTGGCCGAGGCGGGCCTGCCGGCGCCCGGCACACGCACCGAGGACGGTCCCGCCCACGTGGGGCGGGACCGCCGTTCGGACGACCAGCCGGTGCCCTTCCGGACTACCGGCCCGCTGTCCCGTCGCGCACCGAACCCGGCAGCGAACCCGGCGCACGCCCCGAAGCCGAACCCGGCGCACGTCCCGAGGCCGGCCCCGGCGCCGGCGCGTACCCGATGGGCCGGGCAGTGAAGACGCCCCTGCCCTGCGTGCGGCTCCGCAGCCGTGTCGCGTAGCCGAACAGTTCGGCCAACGGCACGGTGGCGGTGACGACGGCCGCACCCGCTCGCGTGGTCGAGCCGGTGACCCGGCCCCGCCGTGCCGCCAGGTCACCGAGGACCCCGCCCACGGCCTCGTCGGGAGCGGTGACCGTGACCTCGACCACCGGCTCCAGCAGCGCCATCGCACCGGCACTCGCACGCGCTCGCAATGCCTCGCGCAGGGCGAGCCGGCCGGCTGTCCGGAACGCCATCTCGGAAGAGTCCTTGGGATGGGTCGCCCCGTCCCTCAGGACGACCCGCAGCCCGGTCACGGGATGACCGCCGAGCGGCCCCTCACCCAGCGCGTCCCGGCAACCGGCCTCCACGGCCCGCACGTACTCCTGCGGAACCCGGCCACCGACGACGGCCGACCGGAACTCGAACCCGGTCGCACTGCCGCCGTGCGCACTGTCAGTACCTTCGACCATGGCCTCCAGCGGCTCCACAGCGAGGACCACATGGGCGAACTGCCCTGCCCCACCGTCCTGTTTGACGTGTCGGTAGACCAGCCCGGCGACTGGGCGTACGACCGTCTCCCGGTACGCCACCTTCGGCCGGCCGACCCGGACGTCAAGACCCTGGGCGCGGCGGATCTTCTCCACCGCCACCTCCAGGTGCAGTTCGCCCATGCCCGACAGCACGGTCTGGCCGGTCTCGTCGTCGGTCCTGACGACCAGCGAGGGGTCCTCCTCGACGAGCCGCGCCAACGCCGACACCAGCCGGTCGGTGTCCGTGCCCGTACGTGCCTCGACCGCGACGGAGACCACGGGTTCGGCCGTCGCCGGCGGTTCGAGGACCAGCGGAGCGTCCGGTGCGCACAGGGTCGATCCCGCGCGGGCGGACTTCAGTCCGACCACGGCGACGATGTCCCCGGCCACCGCCCGGTCCAACTGGGCGTGCCGGTCGGCCTGGACGCGCAGGATGCGGCCGACCCGCTCGGTACGCGTCGCGCTCGCGTCCAGTACGGCCACGGCTTCTCCCTTCCGGATCGTTCCCGAGTACACCCGCAGATACGTCAGCCGCCCGGTGGCGGTCGCGGTCACCTTGAACGCCAGGGCCGCGAACGGCGCGTCCGGATCGGCGGCCCGCTCCTGCTCGGCGCCGTCCAGCGTGCCGCGTACGGCGGGCACGTCCGACGGCGAGGGCAGGTACGCCACCACGGCGTCCAGCAGCGGCTCGATCCCCCGGTTGCGGTAGGCGGAGCCGCACAGCACGACCACACCGTCACCGGTACGGGTCAGGTCGCGCAGCGCGCCCGCGAGTGTCGGCGCGGAGACGGTGGACCGCGTACAGAACTCGTCCAACGCGCCGGGATGGAGTTCCGCCACGGCCTCCTCCAGCAGCCGTCGACGCCGCTCCGCCTCCGCACGCAGGGCTTCGGGTACGGGCCCTTCCTCGACTCCGTCTCCTCCGTCTCCTCCGTCGGCCCAGATCAACGCCCGCATACGCAGCAGATCGACGACTCCGTCGAACCCGTCCTCCGAGCCGATGGGCAACTGCACGACCAGCGGCGCCGGATGCAGCCGCTCCCGGATGGAGGCGACCGCCGCGTCGAGGTCGGCCCCGGCCCGGTCCAGCTTGTTGACGAAGGCGATCCGCGGCACACCGAACCGGTCGGCCTGCCGCCACACCGACTCGCTCTGCGGTTCGACCCCCGCGACGGCGTCGAACACCGCGACAGCCCCGTCGAGCACGCGCAGCGAACGTACGACCTCGTCGGAGAAGTCGACGTGCCCCGGTGTGTCGATCAGGTTGATCCGACGGCCGTCCCAGGCACAGCTGACGGCGGCGGCGAAGATGGTGATCCCACGGTCACGCTCCTGGGAGTCGAAGTCGGTGACGGTCGTCCCGTCATGCACCTCGCCCCGCTTGTGGGTGGTCCCGGTGACATACAGGATCCGCTCGGTGACGGTGGTCTTGCCCGCGTCGACGTGAGCGAGAATGCCGAGATTGCGGACGGCAGCCAGCGGGTCGGTGAGACCGGCGAGACGCGCGGGCTGGTCGATCTGCGCGGAGTGGGTGACATGACGGTTGAGTTCGGTACGCACGGCCCATGGCCTTTCAAGGCTGATCCAGAAGGGGTCGGCGCGAATTCCCGTACGAAGCCATACGTGACCTGAGGTCCGCAGAGGAAGGGACTCAGGGGTCAGGCGTTCGTCACGGGCGTCCGGTGCGAGCCGCGCAGCCCGCACCGGGTCCCCGAAGACACGAGGATCACCTCGTACCTCGACAGGGGAACGACAACAGCGGTGCGGTACCGCATGGCCGGGCTCCCCTCACTGGTCACTGGTCCACTGGTCACTGATCACGGCGCGCGCCGCGGTGGTGGGCGGTGCGCGTCGTGTGGTGAGTGTAGGGAACGGGACCAGGCCGAGGCATGGGGTTTTACGCGCCGGTCACCGCGTCGACGAGTTCCGCCAGTGCCGCCGCCACCCGGTCGAGGCCCGGCCCCGCAGGACCGCCCGGCTCGGTCATGTAGACATCCCGCCGGATCTCGATCATCAGGGCGCTGACCCGCCGGTCGTTGCCGTAGTGCTTCAGCGGGACGTACGTGCCGGCGAAGGGGCTGTCGATGCCCGTACCGCCGAAGCCCGCGAACGCCTTCTCGGCGTGGGCGAGCAGGCCGGGCGGGGTGTGGAAGGGGTCGTGTCCGAGGCACACGGGCGGTCGGGGGCCGTCGCCGTGGAGCTCGTACGGCAGTCGCTCGCTGGGGTAGGAGTGCACGTCGATGATCACGACCCGCCCGACCGCTGCCAGTCGCCGCGTCACGGCGTCGGTCATGGCGGCTGTGTACGGGTGGAAGTAGCGGTCGAGGAGCAACTGTTCGGCGTCTGCGCCCAGGGCTCGGAGGTGGTCGCCGTGCGTGGTGCGTGTGTAGACCGCTCCCATGCCGACGGTCCGCATCTCCTCCCGCTCGTCCGGGAAGCGTTCGGGGTCGACGACCAGCCGGGACAGCTGGTTGACGAACCGCCAGGGTTCCTCGGTGGACCGGGCGGCGGCCTCCGCGGCGATCCGGGCGGTGTGCGAGTCGGTGATGTGGTCCAACTCCCGTTCCAAAGCGGCGTCGTCGAGCACGATGGTGCTCCGCGCGTCCGCGGGGACGGTCCGCGAGGAGTGCGGCACGTGCAGGATCACCGGTGACCCGGGCGCGCCCGGCACCAGCCGGTACGCGGCCGAAGCGCCCTTCATTCAGGCACCCTTGGCGACGGACACCGTCACGGAGAGGTCACCCGCGTTGTCGGTGACGCAGCCGTCGTCGCCGTCGTTGATGCGCAGTTCGAGCGTGCCCGCGGCCGTCGCCTCGAAGGTCCACTGGTTCCCCACGATGTGACTCTCCTCGCCCTCCCCACCCTCCGTGAACCGACCGAGGAGCACGCCGAAGGGGGCCGACTCGTTGACCTTGCAGTCCGCTGCCGCGAAGGTCAGTTTCTGGTCGGTCTCGGGGTCGTAGCCGTCCGGTCCGGTCAGCGGCATCTCGGGGTCGTCCACGGTCCACTGGCCCGACGTGAAGCGGACGGTGACGGTGTCGCCGGCCTCGATGGGCGTTTCGGTGGCCCGCTGCCAGCCCTCGGTGCCATGGACCACCGAGTCGTTGGCGACGGGCGTCGGCGGCAGGGGGGTACCGGCCGGCGGGGAGACGGCCCCGTCCCCCTGGCCCGCGGGGTCCCCCGCGTCGGCCTGCGCGGTCCGGTCGAAGGGCGGGGCCTCGGCGAGGAAGAGGCCGACACCGGTGCCCGCGACGAGGAGGGCGACCGCGGAGACGACCCATCCCAGGACGCGCTGGTCACGCCGTCTCGTGTCCCTCCTCATCAACGCGGACGCGGTCTCGGCGTCGTACCGGGAGGTGGGCGCCGCCTGGTCGGCCCACAGGGCGTGGTGGTGGGTGCGGGTCTCCGCGTCCGCGAGGGAGACGGCTGCCGGGGTCGCCGCCGGGATCGCCGCCCGGACGGCGGCCGACGGCAGCGACCGCAGCTCCGCGCCCCCGTCGGCGGCATACCGCAGCGCGGTCGTCGCGTCGGGGAGGGAGAGCCGCTCCTCGGGCGCCTTGCGCAGCAGCGCCTCGACGACCGGCAGCAGCGGGCCCAACTGCGGTGGCAGGTTGGGCTCCTCGTACGCCACCGCGTGCAGGGTGGCGACGTTCACCTTCCGGCGGAACGGCGACGCGCCGGTGGCGGCGGTGACGAGTGTCGCGGCCAGCGACCACAGGTCCGAAGCGGGGCCGACGTCACCGCCGTTGATGCGCTCGGGCGCCATGTACTCGGCGGAGCCGGCGAATTCCCCGGAGTTGGTGTGCAGTTCCCCGTCGTCGAGGACGGCGATACCGAAGTCGGTCAGGACCGCGCTGCCGTCGCGGCGCAGCAGGACGTTGGCCGGCTTGACGTCGCGGTGCAGGGCTCCCACGGCGTGTACGGCGTCCAGCGCGCCGAGCAGTTGCAGCCCCAGGGCGGCGACCCGCGTCGGCTCCAACGGGCCGGACCGGGCGATGAGTTGAGCCAGCGAAGGACCGTCGATGAGTTCCATGACGATCCACAGCCGGTCCTCGGACTCGACCAGGTCATGGACGCCCACCACGTGCGGGTGCGGCACCCGGGCGACCGCGCGCGCCTCACGGACCGCACGGCGCAGCCACACGCGGTGGTCCTCGTCGCCCTGGGTGAAGACGTGCAGTTCCTTGGCCGCGACGTCCCGGGCGAGCAGTTGGTCGTGGGCCCGCCAGACCGTGCCCATGCCGCCCCTGCCGAGCTGGTCGGTCAGCCGATACCGACCAGCGATCACACGCCCGGCACCTCGTGCCGCGTGCGCCGCCGCATGCTGCTGATCATCACTGCCGGACAACACGCCCGCCTCACGCCCCTCCCGATGGCTTCCTTGCCACCGGTCCCATGTCGCACTCGAACACCGGTGAGCATAGCGCTGGGACATGGCCGACGATTCCTGGTGTACGTGTCTGGGCGCGCGCTGACGCCACCGCCGGTCACAGTCCGATCGTGGCCCAGACCGTCTTGCCGCCGGGATGGTGGGACCGAGCCCCCCAGTCGTCGGCGAGGGACTCGACGAGGAGCAGGCCCCGGCCCGACTCGCCGTCGGCGGCCGTCGCCGGTGGCCGCCCGGGGAGACGGTCACCCCGGGCGTCCGTCACCTCGATGAGCAGTGACATGGCGCCGAGCGTGAGGTCCAGGCGGGCGTCACGACCTCGCACCCGGCCGTGCAGAGCTGCGTTGGCGGTGAGTTCGGCGATGAGCAGACTCGCGGCGTCCATGTCCGCGTCCTCGCCCCCGCTCGGGCCAACCAGTGGCAGGTGCTCCGCGAGCCAGCGCTCGGCCTCGTGACGGACCTGGTGCGCGCCGTACTCGGTGGTGGTGAAGAGGCTGCTGAAGCTGAAGTGGCCGGTGTGCGCGAGCGGTTCGCGGGTCGCGGCGACTGATTCTTGGTTCACCTCACAGAGCGTGGCCGACCCGATCTACTCTCGTGAGTGACGGTGCGCGTACGGAGGGTCACTGTCCGGCCGTACAAGTCGGGCTGTACCGGTGGCCGACGCGGTTGTACGGGCGTACGGCCGTGGCCTCGGGCACCGCCCATCGGTGAACTCCGGGCGGAGCGGTGACCAGGACGAGAACGGTGGTGCGGGATGACGGGACGACCGGAGCCGAGCACGGACGGTACGGACGGTACGGAGGAGGTGTCGGACCTCTTCCGCGCGGTCGGACGGCAGATCAAGACCGCCCGGGAGCGGGCCGGGCTCAGTCAGAAGGAACTGGGCCGCCGGGTCGGCTACGGCGAGGAGCAGATCTCGTCGGTCGAGCGGGGGCGCCGGACACCGCAACCGGAGTTTCTGGCGGCAGTGGATGAGCTGCTGGGGTGCGATGGGCTGTTGGCGGTGACGGCGGAGGACGTGGAGCGGGCGAAGGCGCGGAGGCGGGTGCGGCATCCGGAGTGGTTCCGGGATTTCGCGAAGCTGGAGGCGCAGGCCGTCGAGCTGTGCTACTTCGCCAACCAGGCAGTACCTGGCCTCTTCCAGACGGAGTCGTACGCACGCTCCGTGTTCGCCAGCAGGCAACCGTTCTTCGACGAGGAGTCGATCGAACAGCGCGTCACGTCAAGGCTCGCTCGGCAGGAGCTGCTGGTCCGCCGGCCCCCGCCGACCGTGACCGCGATCGTGCAGGAAGCCGTACTGAGACAGCCGTTCGGCGGCCCGAAGGTCCAGCGCGAGCAGTTGCAACGCCTCGTGGAAGTGGCTCACTTGCGGCATGTCGAGATCCAGGTCATGCCCACGCTCAGTCAGGACCACGCCGGGATGGGCGGCCCATTCACCCTGCTCGAAATCAAAGGCAGGCCGCGCATGGCCTACCTGGAGGTCCAGCACACGAGCCGCCTGATCACCGATCCGGAGGACGTAAGGGTTCTCACCGCGAAATATGGCAGCATCCGTGGGCAGGCGCTCACCACCCGAGAATCCCTGCGCCTGATCGAGACGATGCTGGAGGACCTATGAACACCGAACGCCCCATACAGCTCAGCTGGTTCAAGAGCACGTACAGCGGCGACGAAGGCGGCGAGTGCCTTGAAGTCGCTGCCGACAACGCGTCAATCCATGTACGGGACTCCAAGAAGCACACAGGCCCGCAGCTCGCGTTCACCCGGGCCGCGTGGGCCGGATTCGTCACCGACCTCGGCCGCGACCCGTCCCACTGACCGCGGCGATCTCCGGGAACCGTGCGACACCGCACACCACTCGCGGCCACAATGTGTGCATGAGTGATGACTGGAAGCGACGAATGGAGCGGGCCGCGGCCGAACTGCTGCGGCAGGACGACCCGGTGGCCCTCGTCCGCGAGGCTGACGCACTCGACGCCTCGACCCGGTGCCCTTATGTGTGGCCGCGCGGCCCGGTGTTCGGCGTGGCCGCACTCGGTCCGGAGCCCGGTGCCCGGTGGCGGTTGGTGTCCGAGGCCACCGACGGCACCCCGCAGGAGGCCCGGGACGCCCTCAACTCGTTGTTGTGGTTGCGGGCGAAGGACGAGGCCGAGACCGTCGCCGAGCGCCGCGAACTCCTCGCGGCGGTGCGCCGCCTGGAGTGCGAGCGGATCGACGAGCTCATGGTGCTGGGCAGCCGCTACCGCGTCGTACGGGGCGACGAGTACGCACGCTGCAGCTTGACCGACGGCCCGGAGCCGCCCCGCCCGTCCGACCCCGAACCGGCCGACCTCTCCTGGGGCCACCAGCCGGGCCGCGACCGGGACCTGCCGGACATCGGCCATCTGCTCGACACCCGGCCGGACGATCCCGCGGCGCCGTTCGGTGTCATGGCTGAAGGCAACCGCCAAGCGCTTCGGGAATTCACCTACGAGGGCGAGCACGTCCCGCCCGCCATGCGTGCCGAATCCCAGCAGGCGGTCCACCGTTACCCCGAACTCATCCTGCTCCCGGTCGGATTCGGCGTCATCAAGCGCGCCGGGGCCGGCTGGACCCCGGCCAGCCGCCTCCAGCCGACCCCGCACGACGCTCGCCGCGTCGTACACAACGGCCTGTCCTGGCTGTGGGCCGAGATGTACGAGTTGGACACCGCGACCCGGGAGGCGTACACGCGCGCCGCCGAAGACCTGGAAGCCACGCCGCACGCGAACGAGGTGACGGTCCTGGGCGACACCTACCGCATCTGCCGCGTCGAACGCATGCTGCGCACCGGCCCGGACGGCCCCGAACCGCCCCGCAGCTCCGACCCGGAGAACACCGAGCCGATGCGTATCCGCCCGCCCATGGACGAACACGGCAACATCCAACCCGAGTCAGAGCCCGAGCCCGAGTCCGAGTCCGACAGCATGAGCGCGGGCGTCGGCGACGGGCCGGACGGCGGGCGGTCGCACTGAGCAGACAGCAAAAGCACCCGATCTCGGCCTGAGACTGAGATCGGGTGCTGTCATGTTGCAGTCATGCGGTCCTGATCACTCCGGCAGAGCGAACACGATCAACGCGTCTCCGTGGCCCGCGCCGAGCATGCCGGGGATGATGCCCTCCAGCCAGCCACCCCAGCCGACCGGCACGGCGACGTACTGCTTGCCGTCGACGCTGTAGGTCATCGCGCTGCCGTGGTGGCCGCTACCGCACTGGAACTTCCACAGCTCGTCGCCGGTGCGGGCGTCGAGCGCGATGAACTCGCCCGTCGGAGTGCCGGAGAACACCAGGTCCCCCGCGGTGGCGAGCACCGACGAGGCCATCGGGTGCGGGTTTCGCCAGCGCCACTTCTCCTCACCGTGGGAGTCGAACGCGCTGACCGACCCGGCCATGTTGTCGATGTCCACCTGCACGGCAGCACCCCAGTACGGCATGCCTTCCTTGAACTCACGGCGCCGCCGGGTGGCGGTGGCGCCCACGTCGGCGACCGGCACGTAGAACATGTCGGTACGCGGGCTGTACGCCGCGTGCGTCCACTCCTTCGCGCCCGCCGGGCCGGGGTAGAAGTGGACGGGCTCGCCCTCCTTGTCCGGGTACTTCCGGGCCGTAACCCTGCCGTCACGGGTGATGGTGCCCCAGTCGATCCGGTCGACGAACGGGGTGACGTGCTGCAGCTGCCCGTTGGTGCGGTCCAGCACGAAGAAGTAGCCGTTCTTGTCGAAGTGAGCGAGCAGTTTCTTCCCGTCCCGCTCGAACAGGATCATCTCCATCGTGGAGTCGTAGTCCCACAGGTCGTGCGGGGTGAACTGGTAGTGCCACACGATCCGACCGGAATCCACGTCCACCGCGACGACGCTGTCGGTGTAGAGGTTGTCGCCCTCACGGACCTCACCGTCGAAGTCGGGCGCCGGGTTGCCGGTGCCCGCGTAGTACAGGTTCGTCTCCGGGTCGTAGCTCCCGGTGACCCAGTGGTTCGCGCCGCCCCGCGCCCAGGCCTCACCGTCGGCGGGCCAGGTCTCGGAGCCCGGCTCGCCGGGCTTGGGCACGGTGTAGCAGCGCCAGCGGTGCTCGCCGGTCTCCAGGTCCCAGCAGTCGATGTGGCCACGCACGCCGAACTCGCCGCCGGAGCTGCCGGTGATGAGCGTGTCCTTGACGACCAGCGGAGCGAGTGTGGCACTCTCGCCCGCGCGCACGTCCCCGGTGGTCTTCTCCCAGACCTTCTTGCCGTTGGTGGCGTCCAGCGCCAGCAGGTGGGCGTTCGGCGTGACGAAGTAGACCTTGCCGTTCGCCACCGCGCAGCCGCGGTTGACGTTCCCACAGCAGAGCGAGACGTCGAACGGCACCGCGTGCTTGTAGCGCCAGAGCTGCTCGCCGGTCTTCGCGTCCAGAGCCCAGAACCAGCCGTCCCAGCCGGTGACGTACATGACGCCGTCCACGACTATGGGGCAGGCCTCGAACGCGTAGGTCGAAGCACCCGCGATCTGGCCGGAGGAGCCTGCCTGGAAGATCCAGGCAGGCCCGATGCGCTTGACGTTCTCCGTGTTGATCTGGTCCAGCAGGCTGTACCGCTTGCCGTCGTAGTCGCCGTAGTAGGTGAGCCAGTTCTCCGGTTCCGAACGCGCGTCGAGGAGGCGCTTGTAGTTGACGTTGTTGGCCACTGCGGGCGCGGTGCCGGAGGCGGCGCTCAGCGCTCCGTGGTCGATCGCCTCACCCGCGTCCACGTACTCGACTGTCATGGGTTCGTTCCTCTCTACCGGTCTACCGGTCTACCGGCGCGGCTGGTCGGGACGGTCGAGACGGGCTTCCGGCGGCACCTCTCCGAGGACGACGATGGCGGCGGTCAGGCCACGGCCCTCGTCGTTGCCGCCCGGCGAGCTGTACCAGTAGTAGCCAGGGCCGTCCAGGTTGAGCCTGGCCCGGCCCTTCGAGTGGTTCAGCAGCCAGATGAACTTCTTGTCGCCGTTGCTCGGCAGCAGGCAGGCATGCGTGTTCTTGTCGTCGTTGATGATCGTCAGTTCGACGTCACCACCGTGCGGCAGGACCAGGATCGCGGGATCCCAGGCGATCTCGTCCTCCTTGATCCGGATCGTCGCCTCCATGGTGCCGTCGGCTCGCTCCGTGGCCCTCGCGATGCTTCCGGTTCCAAGTACGCGACCGATCGCTGCCTGGTTCTGTGCGTCCAAGCCGAGTTTGTTCAGCAAATCAGCACGTTCCTGAACTGTCGCCATTGGACTCCACCTCCTCATTGCGAATCCACATGCGGACGAAAATCCGGCGTAACCGGGAAAACGCGCTGAATACCTTGCCGCCCCATCAGGCGGCGGCGGAGCGATGCAACACACAAGTCCGAGTCAATACACACATCCGAGCCGATGGCGCTTCCCGAATTCCGATGAACCGAGCACCGATCAATGTCCCGCAACGAGACCGGACTCTACGCTCACCGCGGCCACCCCGAAAGGGATGACCGCCGGTCCGGCAGGCGACACCGTTCGCACGGTATGACCTACCGCTCGGACCGATATCGGGCGGGTCGGGTCGAGTCGAGCCAGATGGTCAACACAGGTCGAACCGGGCGAGGTTCATGACCTTGTCCCACGCGGCCACGAAGTCGCGTACGAACTTCTCTCCGGCGTCCTCGCTCGCATAGACCTCCGCCAGCGCACGCAGTTCGGAATTAGACCCGAAGACGAGGTCGACCCGGCTGGCGGTCCACCTGATCTCACCGCTTCGCCGGTCACGGCCCTCGAAGGTCTTCGTGACCGCGTCGTTCGCCGAATTCGCCACCCACTCCGTATTCATGTCGAGCAGGTTGACGAAGAAGTCATTGGTCAACGACCCCGGCGTCGCGGTGAACACGCCCAGCGGAGACTGCCCGTGGTTGGCGCCCAGGACGCGTAGCCCGCCGACGAGGACGGTCATCTCGGGAGCGCTCAACGTCAGTTGGTTGGCGCGCTCGACCAGCAGGTACTCCGCCCGCAGCCGGTTTCCCTTTCCGACGTGGTTGCGGAACCCGTCCGCGGCCGGCTCAAGCACCGCGAACGACTCCACATCGGTCCATTCCTGCGTGGTGTCGGTACGGCCCGGGGTGAAAGGCACCTGGACCGCGTGCCCGGCTCTGCCTGCGGCGTGTTCCACGGCAGCACATCCGCCGAGCACGATGAGATCGGCCAGCGAGACCCTCTTGTCCGTGCGCTGCTCGGCGTTGAACTGCTCCTGTATCCCTTCCAGGGTGCTCAACACGGTCGTGAGCGTTTCCGGGCCGTTGGCGTCCCAGTTGCGCTGTGGTTCGAGCCGGATACGCGCTCCGTTCGCCCCGCCACGCTTGTCGCTGTTGCGGAACGTCGAGGCGGACGCCCAGGCGGTGGCCACCAGTTGGGACACCGACAGTCCCGAGACGAGGATCCGGCTCTTGAGTTCGGCGACGTCGGCGGCGTCGACGAGCTCGCCGGCCACCTCGGGCACCGGGTCCTGCCAGATCAGCCGCTCGGAGGGGACCAGCGGCCCCAGGTAGCGCTGGACCGGGCCCATGTCGATGTGCGTGAGCTTGAACCAGGCGCGGGCGAACGCGTCCGCCAGCCGGTCCGGGTTCTCCAGGAAGTGTCGGGCGATGGGCCCGTAGACAGGGTCCTCCCGCAGCGCGAGGTCCGTCGTGAGCATCCTCGGGGTGTGGGTCTTCGACGGGTCATGGGGATCCGGCACAGTGCCTCGCCCTTGGCCGTCGCCGGGAATCCACTGCCACAATCCGGCGGGGCTGAGCTCGACGTCCCACTGGTAGGCGAACAGGGTCTTGAGAAAGCTGTTGTCCCACGTGGTGGGGGTGGGAGTCCAGATGCCCTCCAGCCCGCTGGAGATCGTGTCGGGGCCCTTGCCGGTGCCGTAGCTGTTCTGCCAGCCCAATCCCTGCTCCTCGATCGGGGCGCCTTCGGGCTCGGCGGCGAGGTGGCGGCCCGGGTCGGCCACGCCATGCGTCTTGCCGAACGTGTGCCCGCCCACGATCAGCGCGACGGTCTCCTCGTCGTTCATCGCCATGCGCCCGAACGTGGTCCGGATGGCGCGGGCAGCCGCTACGGGGTCCGGCAGGGTGCCCGGGCCCTGCGGGTCGACGTAGATGAGGCCCATCTCATCGGCGGCCAGCGGTTCCTCCAGGTCCCGGACACCGGTGTGCCGCTCGTCGCCGAGCCAGGTACGTTCCGGACCCCAGTAGACGTCCTCGTCGGACTCCCAGACATCCTCCCGGCCGCCTGCGAAGCCGAAGGTGTCGAAGCCCATCGTCTCCAGCGCGCGGTTGCCCGCGAACACCATCAGGTCGGCCCAGGAGATCTTGCGGCCGTACTTCCGCTTCACCGGCCACAGCAATCGGCGCGCCTTGTCGAGGTTGCGGTTGTCCGGCCAGCTGTTGGTGGGTGCGAAGCGCTGCATACCCCTGCTCGCACCGCCACGGCCGTCGCCGACGCGGTACGTGCCGGCGCAGTGCCACGCCATCCGGAGCACGAGCGGTCCGTAGTGGCCGAAGTCGGCGGGCCACCAGTCCTGCGAGGTCGTCAGCACCTCGTCGATGTCGTGTGCCAGAGCGTCCAGGTCGATGGTCCGGAATTCGGCGGCGTAGTCGAATTCCTCGCCCATGGCGCCCGTTGCGGGCTGATGCTTGGTCAGCACCTTCAGGTTGAGCCGGTTGGGCCACCAGTCACGATTGTCCCCACCGGCAGCCGGGTGACCACGGCGGTCGGCCGCACGGCGTGTGCCCAGGATCTGGTCGTACGTCCTGCTGATGACGACGGCGTCAGGGTTCTCCGGCACGGCAGCTCCTTCCGGGGCCTCGAAGCCCCTCAGATATTTCCAGGAGGTGGTCGCCGGTGTGCACGAAACGGCCGGTCACCCTCTACTACGGCGTCGCGCCGACGCATGGCCGGCACGGCCACATGTTTCAGTGCCCCCGGGCCACCCAATCCAGCAGGTGTGGTGCCTCGGCGCCGATCCAGGTCGCCTCGCCGTGCCCGGTGCGCACCTCGACCTCCGGCGGCAGGGTGAGCAGCCGGTCCCGGACCGACTCGATGATCGTGTCGAACGAGGAGAACGACCGTCCGGTAGCGCCGGGGCCGCCGAAGAAGAGGGTGTCCCCGCTGAAGAGTGTGCCCAGCTCAGGGGCGTACAGACAGGTCGATCCCGGCGAGTGCCCCGGAGTGTGCAGCGCGCGCAGCTCGACTCCGCCTGCGCGTAGCACGTCGCCGTCGGCCATAGCCCGGTCGGGTGTGCGCTCCTGCCAGGTCATCTCCCACAGCGGCGCCTCGGCCGGGTGCAGCACGATCGGCGCGCCGTATCGATCGGCCAGCGCGGGTGCCTGGTTGACGTGGTCGTCGTGTGCGTGGGTGCACACCACCGCGACCACCCGCCGGTCCCCCACCGCCGCCGCGATCGCGTCGGCGTCGTGCGCAGCGTCGATCACCAGCACTTCGACGTCGTCACCGACGATCCAGACGTTGTTGCTCACCTCCCAGACCCCGCCGTCCAGCGAGAACGTCCCGGAGGTCACGACGCGTTGGACCGCCGGCTCGTGGCTGTGGACCTCGCGCCGGCTCACAGCACCACCACCGAGCGCAGTACCTCGCCCGGTCCCGGGTCCGGAACCGTGATCGTCTCCACCGACACCGGCTTGCCCCTGCTGTGCGAAACCACTCCGCTTACCTGCTGCGCCATTTCCCACTCCCTTGTCGATCGGGTCCGTTCGATCCGTCAGAAAAAGCTCCCGGACCACCGCCGCGACATCCGTACGTCATGTCGTCCGCCTCGTTGGCACCTTGGGTGCTGAGTGCCACTTCGACAAGGCAATCGTCGATCGCAGAGAAAGAGGCAAGGATTTATTCGGACTTGCAGAAAATCTCGCCGGCCCCTTTCTTCGCCTACCTTGCCGGAACGTAAATCAGCGAGTCGGATCGATTCGATTCGGCCCTGGAGGACAGCGCCACGACGGGCGTGCGCCGCACGGGCGTTTCCCGGCCGAGCACCCCCTCGGCCACGTGTGCCGAGGCGGCAGAGCCGGACGAATCGAGCCCAGATACTCGTGCGCGTATCACGTGATCCGCAACGGCTCAGCCGCCAACGGCGTTAATCGGGGCTTGAACGGTAGCCATTGGCGAACGAACGGCAGAGGCCGGGAAGAAATGAACGGGCACCCTTGTGGGTGCGTTATCGGCTGCGTACAGTACGAGCCCAATAGCGCCCCTGGCCACTCGCCTCGACCGCCCGGCACCACCGGATCTCGGCCGACGGCTAAAAGCTCTCCGAATCCGGTGCCATCACCGGGTGCGCGCCAGGGGTGGGCCTGAGCCTGCCCATCCCTCCGTCATGAGATCGACCGAGAGGAGATAAACAAATGACATCGTGGGAAACGCCCGAATTCGAAGAGATCGGCTGCGGAGCCGAAGTCACCATGTATTACTTCGCCGAGCTGGACGACTAGTCGGTTAGTCGGTCCGGCCGGTCGGTCGGACGCACAGCTGGTCGGTCGGTGCGGTGCCGGATCCACGTGTTCGGCGCCCCCGGCCTCCAGCACCGGGCGACACCCCGTCGAAGTCGACCTCGAAGTCGACCGCGAAGTCGACCAGGAGCGGAAGAAGGACCAGGATGTGGCTGCGGGTGCTGGGTTCGGCGGCGGGCGGCGGATTTCCGCAGTGGAATTGCGGCTGCCCGGGATGCCGCGCGGTACGGGACGGTTCTCGGCCCTGCCGGCCCCGCACCCAGTCCTCCATCGCCGTGAGCCCCGATCACCAGCGGTGGTTCCTCCTCAATGCCTCCCCCGACATCCACGCCCACATCGAGTCCCTGTCGGCCCCGCAGTCGAGCAAGGGCCGGACGACGCCGCTGGCAGCGGTACTGCTCACCGACGCCGAGCTCGATCACACACTCGGCCTGCTGCTCCTGCGCGAGGGCCGGGCCCTCGAAGTGCACGCCACTCAAGCAGCGCACGAGGCGCTGTACGACGGGACATCGCTGCTCCGAACCTTGGAGCGCTACTGCGCGGTCGAGTGGCGACCGGTCGTTCCAGGCGCCGACGTGTCCCTGGGGGACGGCCTCAGCTACCGGGCCTTCGACGTACCCACGACCAAGCAGGCGCGCTTCGGGCCCACCAGCGGGCAGGGCCGGGTGGTGGGTTACCGCCTGACGGATGAGCGCAGCGGCCGGTCAGCGGTGTACCTCCCGGGGCTGCAGCAGCTCACTCCGGCGATACGCGAGCAGTTGGACGACTGCGCGTGTCTGTTCGTCGACGGAACCTGTTGGCACGACGACGAGCTGATCCGGCTCGGCTTGGCCGGCAAGACGGCACGAGAGATGGGCCACCTACCGATCGACGGTCCGGACGGCAGCCTCGAACAGCTTTCACCTCTTCCCGTCGAGCGCAAGATCTACGTGCACATCAACAACACCAATCCCATTCTCCTGGAGGACGCGCCTGAACGACGTCTGGTCGAGAAGCAGGGCATGGAAGTGGCCATGGACGGGCTAGAGATACGGGTGTAGAGCTGCGATGACGTCAACCGAGGTCGAAACAGAAGTGACCCACGATCTGGTGGAGGCGCTTGATCTGGTGGAGGCGCTGCGCGCCCAGTCGCGCCGTTACCACCATCAGCACCCCTTCCACCTCAGGATGAACGAGGGTCGGCTGAGCCGGCACCAGATCCAGGGCTGGGTGGCGAACCGCTATTACTACCAGGTGAACATCCCCCGCAAGGATGCCGCGATCCTCGCCAACTGCCCCGACATCGACGTGCGCCGTCGGTGGATCCGTCGTATCCACGACCACGACGGCACCCGAAGCGGCGAGGGCGGGATCGAAGCATGGCTGCGTCTGGGTGACGCGGTGGGGCTGACCCGCGAAGAAGTGCAGGACGAACGCCATGTCGCCCCCGGGGTCAGGGCCGCCGTCGACGACTACGTCACCTTCGCCCGCACCCGGCCCTGGCCCGAGGCGGTGGCGTCCTCGTTGACCGAACTCTTCGCCCCGGACCTGATGGCCCAGCGCATCGTCGCGTTGGAGCGCTTCTACCCCTGGATCGACCGGGACGGCCTGGCCTACTTCCGAACTCGGCTGGAGCAGGCGCCCCGCGACGCCGAACACGCTCTGGAGGTCGTGACCGCGCACTGTCGATCGGCTGAGGCACAGCAGCGCGCCGTGGCAGCGCTGACGTTCAAGTGCGATCTGCTCTGGAGGATGCTGGATGCCATCGGTGAAACCTACCCGGAGTGACCGGCGCGCGGCCGACCGACGCCGTACCGCAACGACGTCGTCGAGCCGTCCGAAACTGACGTCCCACGTTCGCCTGCGGTTCGACGCGGCGCGGGAACAACATGTCCTGCTGGGGCCGGAGTCGGTCATGGTCCTCAACCCGACGGGCGCGGACATCCTCAGCCTGTGCGACGGTCGCCACACGGTGGCGGAGATCGTGGCGACACTCCAGGACCGGTATGACGGGGTGGTCGACGACGAGGTGCGGCGCTTCCTCGACCGGCTGGCCACCAAGCGGTGCCTGGAGATGAGCGATGGATAGCCCCTTCGGTTTATTGGCCGAACTCACCTACCGCTGCCCGTTGTCGTGTGCGTACTGCTCCAACCCGGTCAACCTCGGCGACTACCACGACGAACTGACCACGGCGCAGTGGCAGCGCGTGCTGATCGAGGCCCAGGAGCTGGGCGTGCTGCAACTCCACCTGTCGGGCGGAGAGCCGCTGCTCCGTCGTGACCTGGTCGACCTGGTGACCAGCGCGCGGTACCTGGGCCTGTACACCAACCTCATCACCAGTGCCGTCGGCCTGTCCCGGCGCCGCGCGGAGCAGCTCAGAGCGGCCGGTCTCGATCACGTGCAGATCAGCATCCAGGCCGACGAGGCGACCCTGTCCGACGGGATCGCCGGTACTCCGTCCTACGCGGGCAAGATCGAGGCGGCTCGCCTGGTGAAGGAGCTGGGTTGGCCCCTCACCTTGAACGTGGTTCTGCATCGCCGGAACATGGACCGGGTCGCCGCCGTGCTGGATCTGGCCGAGGAACTGGCGGCCGACCACCTCGAATTGGCCAACACCCAGTACTACGGCTGGGCGTGGCGTAACCGTGATGCGCTGTTGCCCAGCAGGGCGCAGCTCGATCGAGCGGAAGCAGTGGTGCGTGCCGCGCGGAAGCGGCTCAAGGGACGGATGGACATCGTCTATGTCCTTCCCGACTATTACAGCCAGTACCCCAAGCCCTGCATGGGCGGGTGGGGGAAGCGGCAGCTGACTGTCACCCCGAACGGCGACGTCCTGCCCTGCCCGGCCGCGCACGCGCTGCCTTTGCCGCGCGCGAGCGTGCACGAGGACTCCCTGGCACGGATATGGGCCCGATCTCCGCTGTTCCAGAGTTTCCGCGGTACGGACTGGATGCCGGAGCCGTGCCGAAGCTGCGAGCGCCGCGAGATCGACTTCGGCGGATGCCGCTGCCAGGCCTTCCAGCTCACCGGCGACGCGTCGCGCACCGATCCGGTCTGCCACCTCTCTCCCGACCACGGGATCGTGGCCGAGAGGGTGCGGGCCGCCAACGAGGAGAACAGGCTCGGCGACGGCGTTCTCGTCCCCCGGCCGCACCGCGGCCGCCCGGGCCGGCGGTAGTACGGCGGTTCCCGGTGCCAGTGGCTCCACGACCGCCATCGTTGCAACCCACCGCGCCGGCTACCGACCACAGCGGGTCCAGACGCAGGAGGCCCTGACACATGCACTCGATCTGGTTGCTCCTCGGCGCCGGCTTCGTCCTCGGCTTGGACAATTTCCGGGTCGCGATCGTGCTCGGCACGGTTCCGTTCAGCCTCCGCCGTGCATTCCAAGTCGCTCTGATATTCGGCGTGTGGGACGGGGTGATGCCGCTGATGGGCCTGCTGCTCGGTCGTTATGCCGGCCAGGCGATCGGCCCGATCTCCACCATTGCGGCCTCGATCGCGCTGGGCGGTTACGGCCTGTACCTGCTCATCCAGGCCTTGCGGAACCCGGAGTCCCCCGACGAGATCGACAACCCGTGGGTGACGCTCTTCGGCATCCCGCTCTCCTTGAGCCTGGACAACCTGGTCGGCGGCGCGAGTCTCGGACTGCTCGGATTCGCCCCCTGGGTCACGGCCATCGTGTTCGGTGCCGCTACCGCGGTGATGACGTTGATCGGGCTGCACATGGGGAGGTTCGCCGCACACCTCATACGTATCCGCTCCGACCTGCTCAGCGGTGTCGCGCTCATGCTCGCGGCCGTCACCCTGCCCCTCTTGCCCAACTGACGCGACGGCGCCGCGCCCCACAGCACTTGGCGGAAGAGCGCCTCGATGTCACCTGTGGACACGGCCCCGGGCGGTCCAGCCCCGATTCACAGGCCCAGTGCCCGACGCACGGCTGACGCATGCCGCCGTGAGACCGGCACCATGTCGTCTTTCCGGTTGTCCATCACCAGGAACAGTTCCCCCTTGAACCCGCGCTCGATCTCCCGGACCCGGCTGAGGTTGACCACGTACCGGCGGTGGACCCGCAGGAAGCCGGCATCGGTCAGCTCCTCGTCAAGCTTGTCCAAGCCCTGGGAGGCGGAACGAAACCGCCCCTGGTCGGTGAAGAGCCACACGTTGTTGCCGTCCGACTCGGCGAAGCACACCTCCGGCAGCCGTAGCAGCACCGTCCGGTCCTCGCGCACCGCTACCAGCCGGCGCGGCTTCATCCACGGATGGCCGGGCCCCGTCGCTGGGAGGGTTTGTGCCCCCTCGGAGGCGCCGCCGAGCCAGATCAGGTGCCCGACGAGGCCACCGCGGAGGAACACGGGCCGGATCGTGATCGGCGTCGGTTCGTCGCGGAGGTGGGCGTAGATCTGTGTCGAACCGACCCAGTCCGGGGTGTGGGCGGCCGTCTTACTGGCGTAACGCACGATGCGGGTGAGGTCAGGCAGCCCGGAGTCCCATCGCTGGTCCGGGTCGACTGCCGAGACGTAGGGGCGAACGCCCATCAGAAGGCTCGCCGGCTCGTCAGCGATCACCACCTTGCCCGCCGTGTCCACCGCGGCTACTCCGGTGCCGGAGAGGGCCTTGGCCTGGGTGAATGCGGCGGCCAACTCTGCGCCGCTGTCACGAGCGCGCCGGTTCAGCGTCCCCTGCGCCGTGGTGGCCGCGTTACTCAGCCACCGGGTTGCGGCCTCCGGAAGTTGGGTGCGCCAGCAGGAGATGTTCATCACCGCGATCGGCTCGCCGGTCACCACGTGGCGCACCGCCACGCCGGCACAGACCCAGTCGTGGAAGGCCCTGCACCAGTGCTCCGCACCCCTGATCAGTACCGGGCCGCGCGCCTCAAGAGCCGTGCCCATCCCGTTCGTGCCGACTGCGCACTCGCTCCAGCAGCCCCAAGGCGCCAGATTGGCGTCGGAGGCTCTGACGAGAGTGGCACGGTCACCCCAGGAGGCCAGGATCCGGCCGGCGGCGTCGGCGACGGTGACGATGCCGTTGAGCCCGTCCACCTCGTGCGCCACGGACGCGGCGAGACCACCCAGTTCAGTGAAGATCACGTCATGCTCAAGCGTATGGTCGACGCTCCCGAGAGCTGAGGGAGCTTCCGTGAGATGTGGGTCGACCCGGTACTGCTCCCGGCAGCGATGCCAGGAGATCGCCACCTCGGGCCGGACACCGCGGACATCGTCCTCGCCCTGCATGAACCTTTCCCATGCGGCCAGCACCGTGCCTCTGCCGACGGTTACGGACGTGGGCTCGGGCCGACGCAGATCTTTCACGAGGAGAACCGCCCTTGGTCCATCCATAACCAACGCCGCGTCGCCTGCGCCCGGTACACGCCAGTGGCCGGACCGCTGGTCACAGCCAACAGCAAACGGGACATGCCGTCACGCACTGTGATTGAGCTCAACAACATCACCACCACCCTGTCCGTCTCTACAGCCGAAAGACATCTCGGTCAGGTCCCGAGGACCCGGTAGGCGAGCAGCACGTTCGACCGGTCGAAAAATGACCGATCCCACTCACGGCACCCTCGAACGTGTTTCACGCCAGGGTCACCCAGGCCGGGTGATAGCCAGTCAAGTGCGCAAACTGGCCCTGCCCCATGGGTAGTTGCGGTGCGGTGTGTGTTGTGTAGTCAGAATACGGTCGACAGGTGAACAGGGTCAACGGTCCGCGGCCGGGCGCGCTCCACGGCGTTGCGAACGCTGCGGACGCTGCGGGCACTGGCGGAACCTCGGCTGCATCCGCTGTGGCCACGCGATCGGCACCTCATGCAAAATGCCTGCTCAGCGCGCTGAGCAGGCATTGTCAAAAAGTGTCCGAGGGGGGACTTGAACCCCCACGCCCGATAAAGGGCACTAGCACCTCAAGCTAGCGCGTCTGCCATTCCGCCACCCGGACCAGGTGTCTGCCGCCTGGACGGAGGTGCTCCCCGCGGCGACATGGACAACAATACCAAGCTTTCGGAGTGGCTTTCACCTGCGTTTCCTCGCCCCGACGCGTGCCTGGCGGGGCGAGGAGAGCACGACCAGAACTCACCATGAGTGACCGTACGATCACGAGACGAGCGGCGCCGATCACGCGGCGTCGCCCGCCTCGCCGTACGGCATCACGTCACGGCATCACGTCACGGCATCAAGTGGTACTCCGGGAAGTTCCCCGGCAGCCGCTCCCCCGCCGGCCCGTGCGTGACCGCGCGCACCAGCAGTTCGCCGCCCACGAACGCGCCGCGCCAGGACGCGCCGAAGCCGCCGAACAGTTCGTCGCGGTCGCCGCGTGAGCGGGGCTTTCCGTGGCCGACCTTGAAGGCGCGGATCTGCGGGGCCAGGCGGCTGTACGTGGCCTCGTCGTCCGTGGACAGGGTCGCGACCAGCGCGCCGTTCGACGCGTTCATGGCAGCGAGCAGTTCCGCCTCCGTGTCGACCAGGACGATGGTGTCGACCGGGCCGAAGGGTTCCGCGTGGTGGAGCGGGGAGGACGGGGGCGGGTTGAGGATCGTGACCGGCTGGACGTACGCCGAGGTGTCCTGGCCCGGCAGGAAGCGGGCGTCGGCGAGCTTGCCGCGGTGCAGGGGGACGGCGCCCCGGTCGATCGCCTCGGCGACCTGGTCGTGCAGCTCCTTCGCCTTGGCCGCGTTGATCACCGGTCCGAAGTCCAGCCGTGGGTACGGATCGCCCGGCTGCTCGACGGCCAGGGGGTGGCCGACGCGGAGGGTGTCGACCGCGGGGAGGTACGCCGTCAGGAACTCGTCGAACAGTTCACGCTGGACGACGAAGCGCGGGTATGCCGTGCAGCGCTGCTTGCCGTAGTCGAAGAGCTTCGGGATGACGGTCGTCAGCGCGTCCCAGTTTGTGTAGTTCCAGATGCCCCAGGTGTTCAGGCCCTCCTGTTCCAGTACGTGCCGCTTGCCGAGGTCGGCGACGGCCGTGGCCACCGCGGCGCCCGTGTCACGGCCGCCGACGAAGGAGACGCAGCCGATCTCGGGCGCGCGCACGAGCGCCTCTGACAGCTCGCCTCCGCTGCCGCTGACGAGGGTGACGGGTATTCCCTCGCGGGCGGCGAGTGCGCAGGCCAGGGTGAGGCACGCGACGCCGCCGTCGGTCGGGGTCTTGGCGATGACCGCGTTGCCTGCCAATGCCTGTACCAGCATTGCGTGAACGAGCACGCTCATCGGGTAGTTCCAGCTCGCGATGTTGGACACGGGACCGTCCAGCGGGGTCCGGTCCGCGACCATGGGTTCGATTCCGTCGACGTACCAGCGCACGCCGTCGATGGCACGGTCGACGTCGGCCTGCGCGAGGCGCCAGGGCTTGCCGATCTCCCAGACGAGGAGGAGGGCGAGCAGTTCGCGGTGCTGGGTGAGGGCGTCGAGGGTGGCCGCGACACGGGCCCGGCGTTCTTCGAGGGGTACGTGCCGCCAGGCACGGTGGTGGTCGAGGCAGGCGCGGACGGCCTGCTGGGCCGTGGCGCCGTCCAGTCGCGGCGGCCCGGCGATGGGGCTCCCGTCGACGGGGCTGGTGGCGGGCAGTGCCCGGCCATCCGCCTGCCAGGCGGCGCCCCAGAGATTGAGGACACGGTCGTCCCGGAAGGCCTCGGGCGCCACGGCCAGACAGCGCTGCCAGGCGTCGGCCCACGAGGTGTGGGACTTGAGGGTGAGGGTGGGGGTGAAGATGGGAGTGGGGGTGGGAGTGGATGTCGGTGTTGGTGTCGGTGCCATTCGGTTGCTCCGCTCTCGGTGCACAGTCGGGGGCGGTCGTCGTACGGGACGTCAGCAGGACTCGGCGGCACCCGCAAGTAGCCAGGCGTCAACCATGAGTGACATCACGTGCCGCTTCGAGCCTGGCCAGTACCAGTCGGGCCGTCTCGGTCGGGGTGTCGCCCACCTGGACGCCGGCCGCTTCCAGGGCTTCCTTTTTCGCCCGGGCCGTGCCGGACGAGCCGGACACGATGGCGCCCGCGTGGCCCATCGTCTTGCCCTCGGGGGCGGTGAAGCCGGCGATGTAACCGATGACGGGTTTGGTGACGTGGTCGCGGACGTACGCGGCCGCGCGTTCCTCCGCATCGCCGCCGATCTCCCCGATGAGGACGATGAGTTCGGTGTCGGGGTCGTCCTCGAAGGCGGCCAGGCAGTCGATGTGGGTGGTGCCCACGACGGGGTCGCCGCCGATGCCGACGCAGGTCGAGAAGCCGATGTCCCGCAGCTCGTACATGAGCTGGTAGGTGAGTGTGCCGGACTTGGAGACCAGTCCTACGCGGCCGGACTTGGTGATGTCGGCGGGGATGATGCCCGCGTTGGACTGGCCCGGGGTGATCAGTCCGGGGCAGTTGGGGCCGACGATCCGGGTGCCCTTCGCCCGCGCGTACGTGGTGAAGGCGACCGAGTCGTGGACCGGGATGCCCTCCGTGATGACGACGGCCAGACCGATGCCGGCGTCGGCGGCCTCCACGACTGCCGCCTTGGCGAAGGCGGGCGGGACGAAGACGACGCTGACGTCGGCGCCGGTCGCCTCGACGCCTTCGCGTACCGAGCCGAAGACGGGAACGGCACGGTCGTCGAAGTCGACGCTGCGGCCCGCCTTGCGCGGGTTGACGCCGCCGACGACGTCGGTGCCCGCGGCGAGCATGCGCCGGGTGTGCTTCATGCCCTCGCCGCCGGTCATGCCCTGGACGAGGACCTTGCTCTCTTTGGTGAGGTAGATGGCCATGTCCCGCTCCTTCAGCCTGCGTTGGCGAGTTGTGCGGCGCGGCGCGCGGCGCCGTCCATGGTGGTGGCCTGCTGGACCAGGGGGTGTGCGCGGTCGTCGAGGATCGTGCGGCCGCGTACGGCGTTGTTGCCGTCGAGGCGGACCACCAGCGGTTTGGTCAACTGGACGGTGTCCAGGGCCCGTACGATGCCGTCGGCGACCGCGTCGCAGGCGGTGATGCCGCCGAAGACGTTGACGAAGACCGACTTGACGGCCGGGTCGGAGAGGATGACGGAGAGCCCGTCGGCCATGATCTGGGCTGAGGCGCCACCGCCGATGTCGAGGAAGTTGGCGGGGCGGGCGCCGCAGCCGGCGACCACGTCGAGGGTCGACATGACGAGGCCCGCGCCGTTGCCGATGATGCCGACCTCGCCGTCCAGCTTCACGTAGTTGAGACCCTTGGCCGCGGCGGCCGCCTCCAGCGGGTCGTCGTGCGCCACCTCCTGGTCGCCCCACCGTGCCTGCCGAAAGCGGGCGTTGTCGTCGAGGGTGACCTTGCCGTCGAGGGCGAGGATCTGTCCCTGGGCCGTACGGACGAGGGGGTTGACCTCGACGAGGACGGCGTCCTCGCGGACGAGTACGCCCCAGAGCCTGACCAGGGTGTCGACGGTCTGCGGGGGCAGGCCTGCGGCCTCGGCGATCTCGGTGGCCTTCGCCGAGGTGACGCCCACGGCCGGGTCGATGTGGATACGCGCCACCGCGTCCGGCCGGGTGGCGGCGACCTCCTCGATGTCCATGCCGCCCTGGGCCGAGGCGATCGCGAGGAACCGGCCGGCCGCGCGGTCGAGTACGTAGCTGACGTAGAACTCGCTGTCGATGTCGACCGGTTGGGCCAGCATCACCTTGCGGACCGTGTGGCCCTTGATGTCCATGCCGAGGATCTGACGTGCGGTCAGTTCGGTGGCGGCCGGGTCGGCGGCGAGTTTCACGCCGCCCGCCTTGCCCCGGCCGCCGGTCTTGACCTGCGCCTTGACGACGACGCGGCCGCCGAGCCCGCGGGCGATCTCGCGTGCCTCCTTGGACGAGTCGGTGATCTCCGCCCTCGGCACCGGAATGCCGTGTTCTTCGAAGAGTTCCCTTGCCTGGTACTCGAACAGGTCCATCTGGGCTCCCTCTGATCCCTTGGGTCCCTCTGCGGATCCCTTTGATCTCTCTGAAAAGTGCCGCACGCCCCCTGGACACCACCCACCGGATGCGGGATAACAAGCTTCATACAGTATTCGTCGACTGTATGCAATGTACCGCGACGGCATCCACGAACAGTGCGCGCACCACGTATGAGCTGCACTTCCGCGCGCCCAATCCCCTACGAAGGGACAGGACTTCGCCATGCCCGACGACAACAGCCAGAACCTCATCTCCGGTGGGCACCTGGTCGCCAAGGCACTCAAAGCGGAGGGTGTGGAGGTCATCTACACGCTCTGCGGCGGCCACATCATCGACATCTACGACGGCTGCGTCGACGAAGGCATAGAGGTGGTCGACGTACGCCACGAGCAGGTCGCCGCCCACGCCGCCGACGGATACGCGCGCATCACCGGCAAGCCCGGCTGCGCCGTCGTCACCGCGGGTCCCGGCACGACCGACGCCGTGACGGGTGTCGCCAACGCCTTCCGCGCGGAGTCCCCGATGCTGCTCATCGGCGGCCAGGGAGCCCACTCGCAGCACAAGATGGGGTCCCTTCAGGACCTGCCGCACGTCGACATGATGACGCCGATCACCAAGTTCGCCGCGACCGTGCCGGACACCGCACGGGCCGCCGACATGGTGTCCATGGCGTTCCGCGAGTGCTACCACGGGGCGCCGGGACCGTCCTTCCTGGAAATTCCGCGCGATGTCCTTGACGCCAAGGTGCCGGTGGACAAGGCACGGATCCCCGCCGCCGGCCACTACCGGGCCTCCACCCGCTCCGCCGGTGACCCCGAGGCCGTCGAGAAGCTCGCCGACCTGCTCGTGCACGCCGAGAAGCCGGCGATCCTGCTGGGCAGCCAGGTGTGGACGACCCGCGGCACCGAGTCCGCCATCGACCTCGTACGCACCCTCAACATCCCCGCCTACATGAACGGCGCCGGCCGCGGCACGCTGCCGCCCGGGGACCCGCACCACTTCCAGCTCTCGCGCCGGTACGCCTTCTCCAACGCCGACGTCATCGTCATCGTCGGTACCCCCTTCGACTTCCGCATGGGCTACGGCAAGCGGTTGTCGCCCGACGCGACCGTGGTGCAGATCGACCTCGACTACCGGACCGTCGGCAAGAACCGGGACATCGACCTCGGCATCGTCGGAGACGCGGGGCTCGTCCTGAAGTCGGTCACCGAGGCCGCCTCCGGACGCCTCAACGGGGGTGCGTCGAAGCGCAAGGAGTGGCTCGACGAACTGCGCGCCGCCGAGCAGACCGCCATCGAGAAGCGGCTGCCGAGCCTGAAGTCGGACGCCTCACCGATCCACCCGTACCGGCTGGTCAGCGAGATCAACGACTTCCTGACCGAGGACTCCATCTACATCGGCGACGGCGGCGACATCGTCACCTTCTCCGGGCAGGTGGTGCAGCCCAAGTCACCCGGGCACTGGATGGACCCGGGACCGCTCGGCACGCTCGGCGTCGGCGTCCCCTTCGTGCTCGCCGCCAAGAAGGCACGGCCCGACAAGGAGGTCGTCGCCCTCTTCGGGGACGGCGCCTTCTCACTGACCGGCTGGGACTTCGAGACCCTCGTCCGTTACGACCTCCCCTTCGTCGGCATCGTCGGCAACAACTCCTCCATGAACCAGATCCGCTACGGCCAGGCCGCCAAGTACGGCCCGGAGCGCGAGCGGGTCGGCAACACCCTCGGCGACGTCCACTACGACAAGTTCGCGCAGATGCTGGGCGGTTACGGCGAGGAGGTCCGCGACCCCGCCGACATCGGCCCGGCGCTCCAGCGCGCCCGTGAGTCGGGCAAGCCGTCGCTCATCAACGTCTGGGTCGACCCGGACGCGTACGCCCCCGGAACCATGAACCAGACGATGTACAAGTGAGGTGTCCCCGATGACAGCAGTGACGACCGCCACGGCATCGACGCCCGCCACCGCGACCAAAGCCCTCGAAGGCGTCCGCGTCCTCGACATGACGCACGTCCAGTCCGGTCCCTCCGCCACCCAGCTGCTCGCCTGGCTCGGCGCGGACGTCGTCAAACTGGAGGCGCCGACCGGAGACATCACGCGCAAGCAGCTGCGCGACCTCCCGGACGTCGACTCCCTCTACTTCACGATGCTCAACTGCAACAAGCGGAGCATCACCCTCAACACCAAGACCGAGCGCGGCAAGGAGATCCTCACCGAGCTGATCCGGCGCTCCGACGTCATGGTCGAGAACTTCGGACCGGGCGCGGTCGACCGCATGGGTTTCACCTGGGACCGCATCCAGGAGATCAATCCGCGGATCGTCTATGCCTCCATCAAGGGGTTCGGGGACGGCCCGTACACCAAATTCAAGGCGTACGAGGTCGTCGCTCAGGCCATGGGCGGGTCGATGTCGACCACCGGCTTCGAGGACGGACCGCCGCTGGCGACGGGGGCCCAGATCGGTGACTCGGGCACGGGCATCCACGCGGTGGCCGCGATCCTCGCCGCCCTGTTCCAGCGGGAGAACACGGGGCGCGGGCAGCGCGTGAACGTGGCGATGCAGCACGCGGTGCTGAATCTGTGCCGGGTGAAACTGCGGGACCAGCAGCGCCTCGGGCATGGGCCGCTGGCTGAATATCCCAACGACGACTTCGGCACGGAAGTTCCCAGGTCCGGAAACGCGTCCGGGGGCGGCCAGCCCGGCTGGGCCGTCAAGTGCGCGCCGGGCGGCCCCAACGACTACGTGTACGTCATCGTCCAGCCCGTCGGCTGGCAGCCGCTCACCGAGCTGATCGGCAGGCCCGAGCTGGCGGCCGACCCCGAGTGGGCGACGCCGGAGGCGCGCCTGCCGCAGCTCACCAAGATGTTCCAGCTGATCGAGGAGTGGTCGGCCACGCTCCCCAAGTGGCAGGTGCTGGAGAAGCTCAACGCCCACAACATCCCGTGCGGCCCGATCCTCTCCACCAAGGAGATCATCGAGGACGAGTCGCTGGTCGCCAACGAGATGGTCGTGACGGTGCCGCACCCCGAGCGGGGCGACTTCGTGACCGTGGGCAGCCCGCTGAAGCTCTCCGACTCCCCCGTGGACGTGACCAGTTCGCCGCTGCTCGGCGAACACAACGAAGAGGTGTACGTCGGCGAGCTCGGTCTCGGCGACGAGGAGCTGCGCCTGCTCAAGTCGAACGGAGTGATCTGATTGATGGCCGAAGACCGGGTGCTGAGGGTCCGTACACTCCTCGACTCCGTGCGGGCCGAGGGGCGGACGGCGCTGACCGCGCCCGAGGGCAAGGTGGTCGCCGACGCGTACGCGATCGCCGTCCCCGGTGAGGCACTGGCGACCGACGTCGACGAGGCGGTCGCGTACGCGGCTCGTTTCGGCGGCCCCGTCGTGATGAAGATCGTCTCTCCGGACATCCTCCACAAGACCGACGCGGGCGGCGTGATCGTCGGCGTGGCGGGCGCGGCGGACGTACGCACGGCCTTCCACAAGATCATCGAGAACGCCCGGGCGTACGACTCCGCGGCCCGCATCGACGGCGTACAGGTGCAGGAACTGCTCCCCCAGGGGCAGGAAGTGATCGTCGGCGCGGTGACCGATCCGACGTTCGGGAAGGTCGTGGCCTTCGGGCTCGGCGGTGTGCTGGTCGAGGTCCTCAAGGACGTCACGTTCCGGCTGGCGCCCGTCGATCCCGACGAGGCGCTGTCGATGCTGGACTCGATCCGGGCCGCGGAGATCCTGCGCGGGGTGCGGGGCGCTCCGGCGGTGGACCGGTGGGCGATCGCCGAGCAGATCCGCCGGGTCTCCGAACTGGTCTCGGACTTCCCGGAGATCGCCGAGGTGGACCTGAACCCGGTGATCGCCACCCCGGAGGGCGCGATGGCCGCGGACATCCGGGTCATCCTCGCCGAGTCGGTCGCCAAGCCCCGCCGCACGTACACCCGCGACGAGATCCTGACCTCGATGCGCCGGCTGATGGAGCCTTCGTCGGTGGCCGTGATCGGCGCCTCCAACGAGCAGGGCAAGATCGGCAACTCGGTCATGCGCAACCTCATCGACGGCGGCTTCTCCGGAGAGATCCATCCGGTGAACCCCAAGGCCGATGACATTCTCGGCCGCAAGGCGTACAAGAGTGTCACCGACGTTCCCGGTGAGGTGGATGTGGCGGTCTTCGCCATCCCGGCCAAGTTCGTGGCCTCGGCCCTGGAGGAGGTGGGACGCAAGGGAATCCCCAACGCCGTACTGATCCCTTCCGGGTTCGCGGAGACCGGCGAGCACGAACTCCAGGACGAGATCGTGGCCATCGGCGAGCGGTACGGCGTCCGGCTGCTCGGGCCGAACATCTACGGCTACTACTCGACGTGGCAGAACCTGTGTGCCACGTTCTGCACGCCGTACGACGTGAAGGGCGGCGTCGCGCTCACCTCGCAGTCCGGTGGCATAGGGATGGCCATCCTGGGTTTCGCGCGCACTACGAAGACAGGTGTTTCCGCGATCGTGGGCCTCGGCAACAAGTCGGACCTGGACGAGGACGACCTGCTGACCTGGTTCGGCGAGGATCCCCACACCAAGTGCATCGCCATGCACCTGGAGGACCTCAAGGACGGGCGTGCCTTCGTGGAAGCCGCGCGGGCGACCGTCCCCAAGAAGCCGGTGGTCGTCCTGAAGGCGGGCCGTACGGCGGCCGGGGCGAGGGCCGCGGGCTCGCACACGGGCGCTCTCGCGGGCGACGACGCCGTGTACGAGGACATCCTGAAGCAGGCCGGTGTCATCAGGGCACCCGGCCTGAACGAAATGCTGGAGTACGCGCGCGCGTTGCCGGTGCTTCCGACGCCCCGGGGCGACAACATCGTGATCATCACCGGCGCCGGCGGCAGTGGCGTACTGCTGTCCGACGCGGTGACCGACAACGGCCTCTCCCTGATGGAGATCCCGCCGGACCTGGACGCGTCCTTCCGCGAGTTCATCCCGCCCTTCGGGGCCGCCGGCAACCCCGTGGACATCACGGGCGGCGAGCCGCCGTCGACGTACGAGGCGACAATCCGGCTCGGGTTGGAGGACCCGCGGATCCACTCGCTGGTCCTCGGCTACTGGCACACCATCGTGACCCCTCCCATGGTCTTCGCCGAGCTCACCGCGCGCGTGGTGGCCGAATTCAGGGAGCGCGGGATCGAGAAGCCCGTCGTGGCGTCGCTCGCGGGTGACGTCGAGGTCGAGGAGGCCTGCCAGTACCTCTTCGAGCACGGGGTCGTGGCCTACCCGTACACGACCGAGAAGCCGGTGGCGGTGCTCGGCGCGAAGTACCGCTGGGCGCGGGCGGCGGGACTGTTGGGGGGCGGTTCATGACGTGACCCGGCGAAGGGGCGGGCCGACGGTGCGCGTCGGCCCGCCCGGGACCCGTGCGCACACGAAAGGCATTGGACAGGGGGCGCTGGCCAGATCTTTCGACGCAAGGGGTGCTACGCGACATGACAACCACCGACTTCACGACATCGGTCCCCTACAGGGAGGTGCCGGACCGCAACGGCCGTCTGTACCGGATCGGTGAAACCGACCGGGACATCATGGGGCGACCACGCTGGACCATGGTGCTCTTCCCCTGGATGGGCATGCTGGGCATCAGCTCCTCGGAATACGCGTTCACATCCGCCGAGGACACACTGCACGAGGCCCACCTCTGGAACAGTGGGCACATCTTCTGGCTGATGGGTGTCTGGATCTTCTTCCAGGCGGCCGTGGCCTTCCCGGCCGGCCAGCTGCGCGAGAGCGGAAAACTGCCCGCGCGGTACGCCATGATGCTCGGCGCACTCGGTACGCTCCTGGGCTATCTCTCGCTGGCGTTCGCACCGCATGTGATCGTCGCGTACATCGGCTTCGGCATGTTCAGCGGCATCGGCGCCGGCCTCGTCTACGCGACCTGCGTGAACATGGTCGGCAAGTGGTATCCGGAGCGCAAGGGCGGCAAGACCGGCATGGTCAACGGCGGTTTCGCCTACGGCTCCGTGCCCTTCGTGTTCCTGTTCACCTCGTACATGGACCTGTCCAACTACGAGACCGTGCTGGTCTTCGTCGGCGTGACCTGCTGCACGGTCGTCGCCGTCGCCGGCTGGTTCTTCAAGGACCCGCCGAAGAACTGGTGGCCCGCGCACGTCGACCCGCTGAAGGTCTCCGACGACCCGCGGATCGTGCGGGCACTCGCGAAGAACCCGCCGGCGGTCAAGCAGTACACACCGCGCGAGGCGGCGAGGACGCCCGTGCTGTGGATGATGTGGTTCTGCCTGCTGTGCACCGCCGGCATCAACATCTTCGGCATCGCCATGCAGGTCCCCTTCGGAAAGGAGATGGGGTTCGCGGGCGGCATCGTGGCCACCGCCATGTCGCTCAAGGCCATCGTGAACGGCACCGGACGTGGCGTCATCGGCTGGATCTCGGACCGCTACGGCCGCCGCAACACGCTCGTCATCGTCTGCATCGTGCTCGGCTGCTCACAGTTCGGCGTGTTCTTCTCCGGGAACATGGGCTCGATGCCGTTCTTCCTGATCTGCTCGATGGTCTCCGGCTTCGGCGGCGGCGCGATCTTCCCGCTGTTCGCGGCGATGACCGCGGACTACTTCGGTGAGAACAACAACGCCTCCAACTACGGCATGGTCTACAGCTCCAAGCTCATCTCGGGCCTCGTCGGCTCCGGCGTGGGAGCCGTCGTGGTGAGCGCCTGGGGCTACGGGGGCGCCTTCGCGCTGGCGGGCAGCATCGGACTCGGTTCCGCGGTCCTGGCGCTCTTCCTGCGCGCTCCTGGCCGGCCGAGCGCCAAGCGCGTCGTGCCCAATCCGCACCCGATCGGCGAGGAGATGGCCTGACACCAGCCTCTCTCCCCAGTTCTCCCCTGAGTTCTCCCCTGTTCTGTTCGCCGCGCTCGTCCCCGACGTCCCCGACACCCCGACATCCCCGACATCCTGGAAACCCCCACAACCGGCTTCCGAGGCCGGTTCCGGTCCCTGAGAACGACGGCGGTCCTCCCCACACCGCGTGGGGAGGACCACCTGCTGTGCGTCCTGGCTCAGTGGCGCTTCGAGCGGAGGGCCGCCAGGTTGTCGTAGCTGATCTTGGCCTCGCGCAGCGACTGCGCGGGGTCGGTGGCGCTGGGCGAGTTGTCGTCCTCGATCATCGGGTTGTGGTAGTTGCGCTTCCCGACCCGCGAGAAGAACGTGGTGTAGTCGATGACGCCTGTTCCGAAGGGCACCATGTCGTAGCCCATGCCGTTGGTGGTGCTCACGACGCCGTCCTTGGCGTGGAACAGCGGGTAGCGCTTGTTGTTGCGGACGACCAGTCCTGCCGGGTCGAAGACGTTCTTGCGGGTGGAGCCGTCGTGGGCGGTGTAGGTGGAGAACTTGTACTGGGCGACGTGCGCCCAGAAGATGTCCATCTCCAGCCAGACCACCCGCGGGTCGGTGACCTTGAGGAAGTACTCCAGCTTCCGGATGCCCGAGCTGCGGGTCGGCCGGCCCTGGTCGTCCAGCGGGCCGCCGTCGAGCAGGAAGCCGTAGGCGGCGTCGTGGTTGTGGGTGTAGAGCTTGAGCCCCTCGCGGTGGGCGATCGCGCCGAGGGCGTTCCACTTGTCGGCGGCCACGTCCCAATCGGCGCGGTATGCGCTGCCGGTGGGGTCGCCACCGGTGCCCATGTGGTCCAGGCCGAGGATGTTGGCGATCTCCAGGTGCTTCTTGAAGGTGTCCAGGTCGGTGCTGGTCAGCGGCCAGGAGGACGGGATGAAGCCGTGGTTGCCCTGGGCGCGCAGACCGTAGTCGTCGAGCCAGGAACGCAGCAGCCGGGCGCCCGCGACGGACTCCAGACTGGCGCCGCCGGGCGCGTTGGCGTGCTGGTTGTAGCCGGCGAACTCCACCTGGCTGTATCCGTGGCGCGAGAGCTGCTTGAAGACCTCGCGGAAGCCGGAGGGCAGGTCCGACGCGAGCGGGTCGCGGGCCGTGGCGTCGCGGACGGTGTAGAGGATGATGCCGCGCTTGCCCGGCGGAACGAGGACGTGGCCGCCCCGGCCGTGGTCGTGGTCGTGGTCGTGCTCGTGGCCTCTGCCCCGGTCCTGGGCCAGGGCGGGTGAGGCGCCCAGCACCGGGGCGGCGATCGCCCCTGCTGCGACGGCGGTGCAGGTGCTGAGGAAGCGGCGGCGGTTGACGCCGAGGGTGCGGCGCAGGGCGTCGCCGGTTCCGGATTCGTCGTTGAACGCGGTCACGGTGTCTCTCTTTCGGGTAGGTGTCCGGCCGTGGGCGGCGTCCAGCCGTGGCGGGTGCCGTGCCGTACGTCGGTTATCCACAGGCCGGGCACACTGTCAGTGCCGTGTGTTTCACTTTTCGTCATCGCTCGTCCGGTCTTTCCCGGGTGGTGTCACCCGAGGCCGGCCAGGTCGAGCAACAGGGATTTCACATCGGTGGCCGCGACGCGGTCACCGACAGCGCGGGGGGTGGAGCAGATGATGAGCGGACCTTCGTCGTCGCTCAGTGGGAGGCGGCCGTGGCTGCCTCGAATAGGTGAGGGATCGAGGGGCACGACCGCCATGCGGTAGCGCATGCCGAGCTTCTTGCGGGCCAGCGCGCCCGCGGCCTTGACCTTGACGTACGGGTCGAGCGGATCCATGAAGAGCTCGACCGGGTCGTAGCCGGGTTTGCGGTGGATCTCGACGAGCTGCGCGAAATCGGGCGCGCGTGCGTCGTCGAGCCAGTAGTAGTACGTGAACCAGGCGTCCGGCTCCGCGACGGCGACAAGTTCGCCGGAGCGCGGATGGTCGAGGTGATGGGTCTTCTTGCCCTCGTCGTCGAGGAGTTGCTCGATGCCGGGCAGCTCGGCGAGCGCCGCCTTCGTGGCCTCCATGTCCTCGGGGCGGCGTACGTAGACATGGGCGATCTGGTGGTCGGCGACGGCGAAGGCACGTGACGTCATCGGGTCGAGGTACTCCATGCCGTCCTGGGTGTGCACCTCCAGGAGGCCGGCGCGGCGCAGTGCGCGGTTGATGTCGACGGGGCGGTCCGCGCGGGTGATGCCGTACTCGGACAGGGCGACGACCGTACGGCCCTCCGCGCGCGCGTCGTCGAGCAGTGGAGCCATGGCCGTGTCCAGGTCGGCGGCCGCTTTCAGGGAGCGCGGGTCGTCGGGGCCGAAGCGCTGCAGGTCGTAGTCGAGATGAGGGAGGTAGCAGAGGGTCAGGTCCGGACGGCGGGTGCGGATGACGTGCCGGGTGGCGTCGATGATCCATTGGCTGGAGACGAGGTCGGCGCCGGGGCCCCAGAAGTGGAAGAGCGGGAACGTGCCGAATTTCTCGGTGAGTTCGTCGTGCAGGGCCGGGGGCCGGGTGTAGCAGTCGGGTTCCTTGCGGCCATCGGCGTAGTAGACCGGACGGGGGGTGATGGTGATGTCGGTGTCGGCGCCCATGGCGTACCACCAGCAGATGTTGGCGACCGTGTAGCCGGGGTGGACGCGTCGGGCGGCGTCCCAGATCTTGTCCCCGGACACCAGGCCGTTGTGCTGGCGCCACAGGAGCACGTCGCCGAGGTCGCGGAAGTACCAGCCGTTGCCGACGATGCCGTGCTCGGAAGGGTGGGTGCCGGTCAGGAACGTCGACTGGGCGGCGCAGGTGACGGCGGGCAGGACGGTCCCGAGGTGGGCTCGCGAGCCGGACTGAGCCAGGGACTTGAGGTGCGGCATGTGGTCGAGGAGACGAGGGGTGAGGCCCACGACGTCCAGGACGAGGAGGGGGGTGGGCGACGAGGGAGTAGGGGACGAGGGGCCCTCGGCAGTGGCCGGCTCGGCCGGGGTCTCGGGGGTGCTCATGGCAGCTCCTTCAGGCCGAGGTCCGTCAACAGATCGCGGGCGAGGGTGAGTTCGGCGGCGATGCCGTCGGCGAGCTGGGCTCGGGCGCGGGGGCGCAGTTCCGGTGGGAGGGCCTGCCAGGTGTAGGTCTCGACCTCAAGGTGGCGGGTGAGCGGGTGCGGGCCGCCGACCAGCCGGGTCAGGGTGTCCTTGAGTACGGGCAGCGTGGAGGTGAGGGGTGCGGCGGGGGCCGCGTGCAGCGGTACGTGGAAGTGGGCGCGCCACGGGGAGGCGTCGGGCAGGGCGTCCTCCTTGATGGCTTCGCCGAGGTCGTCGGTGCCGCGGAGTCCGGCGGCGGTGAGGGTGCGGGTCTGGTGCAGGAAGCGGGGTTCGTCGAAGGCGGCGAGGGCCTCGCGGACTTCGGGGAGGTGAGGGTGTTCGGCGTGCAGGGCGGCCGACAGCTGGGACTTGACGACGGGGACGCCAGCGGTGGCCAGCCGGTCCAGGGCGGTGTGCGGATCTTCGAAGGAGGTGGCGAGGTGACAGGTGTCGACGCAGACGCCGATGCGGTCACGGCCGATGGCGGTCAGCGGGGCGATGGCGTCGGCCGTGGTCTCGACGGTGCAGCCGGGTTCCGGTTCAAGGCCGACGCGGATGGAGCGTCCGGTCAGCTCCTCCAGCGCGTCGAGGCGTTCGGCGAGGGTGCGGAGGGCGGCGTGGGCCAGGGCCGCGCGGTCGTCGTCGTACGCGGTGCGCCAGGCGAGCGGGAGCGTGGAGATGGTGCCCTCGGTGACGTCGTCGGGGAGGAGTCCGGCGAGCAGGCGGGCGAGGGCGGTCGTGTGGTCGAGCCGCTCGGGGTCGGCCCAGTCCGGCTTGTAGACGCGGTACTTGACCTCCTCGGCGCCGAATCCCTCGTAGGGGAAACCGTTGAGGGTGACGACCTCCAGGCCGCGCTGATCGAGTTCCGAGCGCAGGCCGCGCAGGGCGGACGGGTCGCTGACGAGGGCGTGGGCGGCGTCCTTGGCGAGCCACAGGCCGATGCCGAGGCGGTCGCGGCCGAGCCGTTTGCGCACGGGTTCGCAGTGGTCGCGGAGCTGGGCGCGGACGCCGTCGAGCGTCTCGGCGGGGTGGACGTTGGTGCAGTAGGCGAGGTGGACGGTCGAGCCGTCGGGGTGACGAAAGCGCATGCGTCACGCCTCCGTCGTCGTGGGGGAGGACTGCGGGTCGGCCTGAGCGCCGGGCTGAAGGCCGGTCTCCGCGGTGCTCGCGCCGGTCCGCGGTTTCGGGATACCTCGGAGGATGGAGTTGCCCTCGTGGGTGGCGTCCGTGTCGGCGACGTCGAGGTCGAGGCGGCCGCTGAGGCCGTAGAAGGCGACGGGGTTGCGCCACAGCACCCGGTCGACGTCGTCCTCGGTGAACCCTGCCTTCAGCAGGGCGTCGGCGACCTTGCGGGTCTTCAACGGGTCGCTCTTGCCCCAGTCGGCCGCGGAGTTGACCAGTACCTTCTCCGGTCCGTACTCCCGCAGGACCGCGACCATCCGCTCCTCGTCCATCTTGGTGTCCGGATAGACGGAGAAGCCGAGCCAGCAGCCGCCGTCCTTGGCCTCCTTGACCGTGGTTTCGTTGAGGTGGTCGATCAGGACGTGGTCCGGGGGCAGTGCGGACTCCCGGACCACGTCGAGGGTGCGGCGCAGGCCCGCCAGTTTGTCGCGGTGCGGCGTGTGGACCAGGGCCGGCAGCGCGTACTCGGCGGCGAGCTGGAGCTGGACGGCCAGGGCGGTGTCCTCGGCCGGTGTCATCGAGTCGTAGCCGATCTCGCCGACGGCCACCACGTGGTCCTTTACGAGATACCGGGGAAGTTCGTCGAGGACGGGCACGCAGCGGGGGTCGTTCGCCTCCTTGGGGTTGAGGGCGATGGTGCAGTGGTGGGCGATGCCGTACTGGGCCGCCCGGAAGGGCTCCCAGCCGAGGAGGGCGTCGAAGTAGTCGAAGAAGGAGGCGGGGGATGTGCGGGGCTGGCCGAGCCAGAAGGCGGGTTCGACGACGGCGCGGACACCGGCGGCGTGCATGGCCTCGTAGTCGTCGGTGGTCCGTGACGTCATGTGGATGTGGGGGTCGAAGATGCGCATCAGGACTCCTTGCCGTCGGGGCCGTACGTGCCGTCGGGGGCGGTCGGGCCCTTCGACGCGTCGGTTCCGGTGGGGGTGGCCGGGTGCCCGGTGAGGGCCAGGACGCGGTACAGGTCGTCGGGGACGGGGCGGTCGGCGGCCCGGCGTTCGTCGGCGTAGTCGCCGAGCATGCGGGCCAGTTCGGCGTCGGCGCCGGCTCGGCGGGGAAGGTCGGCCACCGCGTCCACGGGGACGCCGGTGAACAGGCACTTCAGGACGGCGTGCCGCCAGTTGTGGGCGTCCAGGTGCCGGGCGGCGTACGGGCCGACGGCGGCGGCCACCAGCCGGGTGTCGTTGGTGCGCAGGGCGTCCTCGACGACCGGCAGCGCCTCGGGTCCTGCCACGAGGTGGGGCAGGGCCTCCAGGACGGCGCGGCGTTCGTCGGCGGTGCCCTGGCGGTAGACACGGGCGAGGGTCGGTGCGTCGGCCCGGGCCGCGTGCAGGAGCAGGACGCGGGCCGCCTCCGCGTGCTCGGGTCCGCAGCGCCGGCCCGCCTCGGCGATCCGCAGCTCCCACACGGAGATGGGGCCGTGGGTGCCCGGGGCGGCGGCTGCCTCGTCGAGGGCCTGGTCCAGCCAGGCCCGGGCGGCGCCGCCGAGAGCGGAGTTCAGGCGGGTGTGCAGGAGGGTGAGGACGGGCGGGGTCTGTGCCGGGCCGGTGCCGGGGGCGTCGTGGAGGTCGTTCACGGGGTTCTCCCCTCGGAGGCGGTGGGGCCCCCACCGGGGACGGTCGGCCGGGCGGCGCGCTGGAGGAACGGGAGGGACTGCTGGGCGAGTTGAGGACCGGCGTGGGAGTGGCGGGGCAGTTCGACGGAGACCAGTCCCCGGTAGCCGGTGGCGGCGAGGGCTTCGAGTACGGGCGGGAAGTCGATCTCCCCGTCGCCGAAGGGAAGGTGTTCGTGGACACCGCGGCGCATGTCCTCGATCTGGACGTGCCGCAGCCAGGGTGCGGCGGCCCGTACGCAGTCGGCGGGTGACTGCTCTTCGAGGCACTGGCAGTGGCCGATGTCGAGGGTGAGTCCAAGGGCGTCCGGGCTGCCGAGCGTGGTGCGCAGGCGGTGGAAGTCGTCGAGTGTGGCGAGGAGGTGACCGGGCTCGGGTTCGACGGCGAGCGGGATTCCGGCGTCGGTGGCGGCGTCCAGGACGGGGGTGAGGGCTTCGGCCAGCCGCTTCCAGGCGGCGTCGCCCGAGGCATCCGAGGCATCCGGCCGGCCCGCCTCTTCCTTCGGGAGGATGCCGCTGAAGCAGTGCACCGCGTGGGCACCGAGGTCGCCCGCGATCCGGACGGCACGGATGAGGAGGTCGACGCGCCGGGCTCGTCGGTCCGGGTCCGGGTCGAGCAGGGACGGGCCGTGCTTGCGCCTCGGGTCGAGCACGTAGCGGGCGCCGGTTTCGAGGGTGACGCCCAGGCCGAGTTCGTCCAGCCTGCGGGCGAGCCGACGGGTGCGGGCCGCGAGGTCGGGGGCGAGCGGGTCGAGGTGCATGTGGTCGAGGGTCAGGCCCACGCCGTCGTAGCCGAGGTCGGCGAGAAGGGAGAGGGCGTCGTCCAGGCGCAGGTCGGTCAGGCCGTTGGTGCCGTACGAGAAGCGGAGGGGGTGGAGGGCAGGACGGCCGGCGGGGTGAGGGCTCGACTGAGGGGTCATGTCACGCTCACCTTTCGGCTGAACCTGCGCGCGGCCGGAGCGAGGGCGGCCGTCAGCAGGGCCGTGACGGGGGCTCCGGAGCGGGCGGCGAGTGCCGCTTGGAGCGGAATCATGGCTCCGATACCGCCGCCGACGGCTCTTTGCGTGAGCGGAGGTGACGGATTGAGGGCGGCATGCAGGAGGGGGCGGGCCGATGTCGCGGCGTACAGGGCGGCGAGCGCTCCGACCAGGGGCGCGGTGTTCGGGGCGGCGTCTTTGGGGTCGACACTCGTACGGCCACCACTCGGGTGGACGTCGCTCGTATGGATCTCGCTCGTGTGGATCTCGCTCGTGTGGACCTTGCTCGTGTCGTTGTCACGTGTCAGGGACCAGGTCAGGGCCGTTGTCGTGGCCAGGGCGGTCAGTGGGGCCCACGGGGAGCCGCCCTGTGTCTCGTGGCGGGAGACCGTGGTGACGGCCAGGGTGTGGGCGGCCAGGGTCAGGGCGGACGGCACCACCTTGCGGGTGTCGCCGCCCGAGGTCACCCCGCCGAGGAGGAGGTCCAGGCCCCTGGTCGCGGCCATCGCCAAGGGGCCCGCGGGAGTGCGCTTGAGGACCAGGTCGTACGACCAGACCATGGCCGCCAGGGCGCCGGCGACCGCGAGCGGCCGACGGCCCGCACGGGACGCCAGGGCCAGACCGGCCACCGTCAGGCCCCCGGCCGCCGCCAGCGCGGCGGCCGGCCTGATGCGGCCGGACGGCAGGGGGCGGTGCGGGCGGTCCACGGCGTCCTCGGCCTGGTCGGCCCAGTCGTTGAGGGCCATACCGGCCTCGTACAGGCAGAGGGAGGAGCCGATGGCCAACAGGGTTCGGGGGTTCGGGCGGGCCCCGGCCGCGGCGGCGCCCGCGAGCGCGTCGCCGGGAACCGTGAACAGGGCGGGCAGGCGCAGGAGTTCCACCCAGGCACGCAGTCCCGCACCCGCGGCGCGCGCACCCACCGCGGGAGCACTCGGCGTCGGCGTCGGCGTCGGCGTTGGCGTCGGCTTCAACTCCGGCTTCGCGTCGAGTGGGCGCGGTGCTGTCGTGTCGGGCAGCCGCGGTGCTGTCGCATCGGATTGCGGCGAGGTCCCGGTGCCGGGCTGTCGCGGTGCTCCGGTACCGGGACGCCGTATCCGCCCGCTCAGCACACCCAGCCCGCTCAGCACACCCAGCCCGCTCAGCACGCCGAGCGCACCCAGCACGCCCAGTACGCCCAGCGCGCTCGGCCTGTTCGACCCGCGCAGGCCGCTCACCGGTCTTCCCCCGGGAGGTCTTCCGGGTCGCCGCGTTCCGCTCGGGGTTCGACGGAGCCCGGCGGTTGTGCGAGTTGCCGCAGGCGGCCGGCGAAGGCCACCAGGTCCGCGTACTGCTCTCCCAGGGCGGCGGGCCCCTCCCCCACCGGGTCCTTGAAGTAGAAGCCGAGCTCGCCCACCGGGCCCGAAAGGCCGACCTCGTGGGCGCGGGCGACCAGCCGGGCCAGGTCCAGGATCAGCGGCGCGGCGAGGGACGAGTCACAGCCCTGCCAGGTCGTCTGGAGGACCATCCGGGTGCCGAGGAAGCCGTCGAAGGCGATGTGGTCCCAGGCTGTCTTCCAGTCGCCGAGGGACGGTACGTCGTCGATGTGGGTCTCGCCCTCGGGGACCGTGCCGAGGGTGTCGGCGAGGACGCGTTCCTTGCCCGCGTTCTTCGCCGCCGCGGCGGCCGGGTCGGCGAGGGCCGCGCCGTCGCCGCCGCCCAGCAGGTTCGTACCGGACCAGGCCCGGACCGCCAGGGCGCGCTGCGCGAACATCGGGCCGATGACCGACCGCAACAGGGTCTGGCCGGTTTTGCCGTCCCGGCCCGCGTACGGCAGTCCCGACGAGGCCGCCGCCGACGCGAGGCGCGGGTGGTGCAGGCCCATGGAGGGTGTGAAGTTGACGTACGGGCAGCCGGCCCGCAGCGCGGCTGCCGCGTACAGCGAGCTGGCGGGGAGCGCGTCGCCCTCGGGGACGGGCTCCGTGGACGCCACGTTCACCACGACGGCCCTGGCCAGACCGGACCGGCGGACGAAGTCGCGGATGTCGCGGGCGAGGTCCTCGACCAGTTCTTCCTCGCTGCGTGTGTCGCCGCGCAGCGGGCCGCCGATCCTGATCTCCCGGTCGGCGGCGGCCAGTTCGGCGGTCACGGCCGACGGCAGGTCGTGCGGCAGGACACCGCCGGCGGCGAGCGACTCCGCCCGTTTCGGCAGCGGGCAGTCCACCACGTCGTGGCCGCCGAAGACGAGCGAGGACAAGGCGGGCAGGCCCGCCTCGTGGAAGACGCCGGTCTCGGTCACCATGCCGGTCGGTGGATGGAGCCCGGCTGTGACGGCCGCGCAGCCCGCGACGGCGGTCGTGGCGACGGAGCCCCTCGCTCCGATCAGCCACACTCCGACCCGAGAAGGGGAAACGGACGGTTCGGCGGGCATGAGCAGCCTCCCTCTCGTGTGCGAACCGGAGGCGCGGTCGTACGCGGTCCGGGAAATCCAAGAAAGATGCGGGGGACGGAAAATGTGGGGGATGAGAATGTGGGGAACGACGGTGCCGGAGTGTCGGAGGGGTCAAGACGGCGGGCGGGGGTCCGGCGTCCCCCGCCCGCCGCCGCTCAATGGCCCTGCGCGGTGGATCTCACCGGCAGTTGCTTGATCCGGACGTCGCGGAAGGTGACCTGGTCCTCGGCTCCGTGGTTCTGGAGGCCGACGTGACCGTCCCGCAGGCTCCGCGCCGGATCGGTGTTGGTGTAGTCGTTGATCTGCACGCCGTTGAGCCGGACGCGGAGTCGTTCGCCCTCCACGCGGATCTCGTACCTGTTCCACTCCCCCGGCGGGTTCAGCGCACGGTCGCGCTTCTCCAGGTCGGCGGACTGGAAGCTGTACACGGCCCCGGTGGTGCGGTCGGGGGCGTCGGACGCGTCGATCTGGACCTCGTAGCCGTTGTCGACGGCCGACCAGGGGTCGTCGGAGGCCGGGAAGCCCACGAAGACACCGGAGTTGTCGTCACCGCCGGCGCTCGACATCTTCCAGTCGAGCTTCAGGGAGTACGAGCCGAACTGCTTGGCGGAGTACCAGAGCAGGCCCAGGCCACCGGACGACGTGAGTGTTCCGTCGTCCGAGAGCGAGAACGAGCCCGGTCCCGCCTGCTTCCAGCGGGCCAGCGACTTGGCGGTCCCGTCGAAGAGCGGCTTGTACCCCTTCTCCGGACCCGGACGGCAGTGGGCATCGGCGTACGCGGAAGACGCCGACGAACCCGACGCCGTATCGGAGGATCCCTTCGCGGCGGCCGGTCCCGACGCGCCCCCGATGAGGAGGGCGGCGCCGAGAACAGCGGTCGCCGTGCGACCTGTTACTCGCATGGCAAACCTTCCTCAGCCGGTGGTGATGGTGAAGTCGTCCACGTCGTACAGGGCTCCGGTGCCGGTTCCCTTGAAGACGAGGTAGAGCGTGGTCGTGCCGCGCGGTGCCTTGGACAGGGAGGCGTTGACGTCCTGGAAGGTCTCCCAGCCGCCGGTCACCGGGACGGTCGCGCTGCCCAGCACACGTCCGGTGGGCGAGCCGGCGCGGACCTCAAGCTTGCCGCCCGTGCCGCCGGAGGAGATGCGGGCCGTGAGCTTCTTGGCGTTGCTCAGGACGTACGGCTCGAAGGAGATCCAGTCGCCGTTGTTGATGTCACCGACGGTCCTTCCGCCGTGTGCGGTGGCCTTCGTCATGATCGTGACGCCCTCGGACTTGCCGAAGTGCTCGGCCTGCCGGTGCTTGGGCTGCACGACGGCCTGGTCGTGCGTGGTGAGTGCCTGCTGGCCGCCGCCTCCGCCGTCGGTGTACTCCGCGTCGAAGACACCGAAGATGTTCGCGTCCTCGTCGTGACCGCCGTCGGCGCTGGTCTGGATGGTGCCGGAGCAGCCGTTCGCCGTGGTCACCGGGTGGCCGTGGCTGTCGTGGCCGAGGACGAAGGTGACCTTCACCTTGGCGCAGTCGATGGTGCGGTCCTCCGGGTCGGTCACCCTCACCGTGAAGGGCACGGCGTCACCGAAGCTGAACAGCTGGCCATCTCCGGGGAGTTGGAGCGTCACCTTGGGCGCGGTGTTGCCGACGACGATCTGCACGCTCGAACTGCCGGTGCGGCCGTCCGGGTCCTTGGCCGTCAGTGTCGCCGTGTAGGTGCCGTTCTTCTTGTACGTGTGCGTCGGGTTGGCCGAGGCCGACGTGCCGCCGTCACCGAAGTCCCAGCTGTACGTGAGGGCGTCACCGTCCGCGTCGGTCGAGCCGGCGGAGGAGAACTTCACCTTGAGCTTCGCCTGACCCGACGTACGGTCGGCCGCGGCCTGCGCCACGGGCGAGTGACCGTCGGTCGCGTTCTCGATGCGGTACAGGGCGGAGTTCTCGTCGCCGCCGAACCACGCGAGGCCGTAGTCGAGGACGTAGAGCGCGCCGTCCGGGCCGAAGGCCATGTCCATGATCTGGGTGCCGGTCCACGGCACGTCGCTGATGGACTGCACGGTGCCGGTGTCGTCCGACGAGATCCGCTTGATCCACTGGCGGCCGAACTCGCCGGCGAAGAAGTCCCCGTCGTACGCCTCGGGGAACTTGACCGGCGAGTCGAGCGAGGCGTCGTAGTCGTAGACCGGGCCGCCCATCGGGGACTCGGAGCCGGTGCCGAACTCGGGCACGGACGCGCCGTCGTAGGGGATCCACGCGGCCTGGGCCGGGGGCAGGTCCGTCAGACCGGTGTTGTTCGGCGAGGTGTTCTTGGGCGCGGAGCAGTCGAAGGACTCGCCCGAGGTACCCGTCGCGAAGTCGTAGTCCACGTAGGCGTCGTTGTCGCCGGTGCAGTACGGCCAGCCGAAGTTGCCGGGCTTGGTCACGCGGGCGAACTCGACCTGTCCGGCCGGGCCGCGCTTGGGGTCGGCGGCGCCGGCGTCCGGGCCGTAGTCGCCGATGTAGAGGATGCCGGTCTTCTTGTCGACGCTGAAGCGGAACGGGTTGCGGAAGCCCATCGCGTAGATCTCGGGGCGCGTCTTGTCCGTGCCGGGCGCGAACAGGTTGCCCTCGGGGATCGCGTACGAGCCGTCGGCGTTCACCTTGACGCGCAGGATCTTGCCGCGCAGGTCGTTGGTGTTGCCGGAGGTGCGCTGGGCGTCGAAGACCGGGTTGCGGTTCGCACGCTCGTCGATGGGCGCGTAGCCGTCCGACTGGAACGGGTTGGAGTCGTCACCGGTCGACAGGTAGAGGTTGCCGGCCGCGTCGAAGTCGATGTCGCCGCCGACGTGGCAGCAGATGCCGCGGGTCGCCTTGACGTCGAGGATCTTCTTCTCGCTGGCGTTGTCGAGGGTGCCGTCGGCCTTCAGGACGAAGCGGGAGAGCCGGTTGACGCCGTCGAAGGGCGCGAAGTCGGCTGCGGTGCCCGTTTCGGGTGCGTCGCCCGCCGGGGTGTCGAGCGGCGGGGCGTAGTAGAGGTAGATGAAGCGGTTGTCGGCGAAGCCGGGGTCGACACCGACGCCCTGCAAGCCCTCTTCGTCGTGCGAGTAGACGTCGAGCTTGCCCGCCAGTTCGGTGTTGCCGGCGCTGTCGGTGAGCCGCAGCTCGCCGTCGCGTGAGGTGTGCAGCACCGAGCGGTCCGGGAGGACGGCCAGCGACATGGGCTCGCCGACCTCGGGTTCGCCCTTGGCGAGGGTGACCTGCTGGAAGTCCTCGGCGGCGGCTGCCGCGGCGGGGGCGGCGTCCGGTTCCGCGACGGCGGCGCCCGCCGAGGGCGTGGCGAGGGTGAGCGAGGCACCGGCGAGGAGTGCGCCGGTGAGCAGGGCGAGCGACTTGCGCAGTCGCAACCGCGGGCGTCGACCGCGGCTTCCGGTTCTGGTGGTGCTGGTGGGGTCGTTCGCGTGCACGGGTGCCTCCAGAGTTGGGGCTGGTGGTACATGCGGGTGCGATACGCCGGGGTGCGCCGTCATCCCGGAGTGAACTCTGCGAGGGGGGTGGCTGGTCGTGGAACGGCTGGGTGGCGTGGCGGTTGTTGGTGGTGGTGTGGCGGCCTGTTGGTGGTGTGGCGGCTAGTCGTTGCCGCCGAACGCCGCGTCGAACGAGGCCGTCGGCGGTTCGAAGTCGAAGGCCTTGAGCCGGGTGAGTGCCTCGGGTGCGCCCTGGAGGCGGTCCATGCCCGCGTCCTCCCACTCGACCGAGATCGGTCCCGTGTAGTCGATGGAGCGCAGCATCCGGAACACGTCCTCCCAGGGGACGTCGCCGTGGCCCGCGGACACGAAGTCCCAGCCGCGGCGGGGGTCGCCCCACGGAAGGTGCGAGCCGAGACGGCCGTTGCGGCCGTCGAGACGCTTGCGCGCCTCCTTGCAGTCGACGTGGTAGATCCGGTCGCGGAAGTCCCACAGGAAGCCGACCGGGTCGAGGTCCTGCCACACGAAATGCGACGGGTCGAAGTTCAGCCCGAAGGCGGGCCGGTGGCCGACCGCCTTGAGCGCCGCCTGGGTCGTCCAGTAGTCGTACGCGATCTCGCTGGGGTGGACCTCGTGCGCGAACCGCACGCCCTCGGTGTCGAAGACGTCGAGGATGGGGTTCCAGCGCATGGCGAAGTCCTCGTAGCCGCGCTCGATCATCGACTCGGGGGCCGGCGGGAACATCGCGACCAGGTGCCAGATCGCGGAGCCGGTGAAGCCGATGACGGTGTCGACGCCGAAGGCCGCCGCGGCGCGCGCGGTGTCGGCGATCTCGGCCGCCGCCCGCTGCCGTACGCCCTCGGCCTCGCCGTCGCCCCAGATGCGGGCGGGGAGGATCGCCTGGTGGCGTTCGTCGATGATGGCGTCGCAGACGGCCTGGCCGACCAGGTGGTTGGAGATGGCCCAGCACTTGAGGCCGTACTTGTCGAGGAGTTCGCGCCGGGAGTCCAGGTACGCGGGGTCCGCGAGAGCCTTGTCGACCTCGAAGTGATCTCCCCAGCAAGCGAGTTCGAGGCCGTCGTAGCCGAAGTCGCGGGCGAGGCGGCAGACCTCTTCGAGCGGCAGGTCGGCCCACTGGCCGGTGAACAGGGTGAAGGTGCGCGGCATGTGACTGGCCCTCCTCAGCTCGCTATGGGGGTGAAGACGGAGTTCTTCTCGGCGCTCTCCTCGACCGCCGCCAGGACGCGCTGCACCTGCAGCCCGTCGGCGAAGGACGGCAGTGGCTGTCCGCCGTCCGCGATCGCGTGGACCAGGTCGCGGGCCTGGTGCACGAAGGTGTGCTCGTAGCCCAGGCCGTGGCCCGGCGGCCACCAGGCCTCCAGGTACGGGTGGTCGGGCTCGGTGACGAGGATGCGGCGGAAGCCGGCGTGCGCGGCGGGCTCCGTGCCGTCGTGGTACGAGAGTTCGTTGAGGCGCTCCAGGTCGAAGGCCAACGAGCCGTTCTCGCCGTTGAGTTCGATGCGCAGGGAGTTCTTGCGGCCGGTCGCGAACCGGGTGGCCTCGAAGGACGCCAGGGCTCCGGAGGCGAACCGTCCGGTGAACAGGGCGGCGTCGTCGACCGTGACGGCCCCGAGTTCGCCGCCGCCGGCCGCCGAGAGGCCGCTGGACGCTCCGGCGAGCAGTGGCCGCTCCCGTACGAACGTCTCGGTCATGGCGGACACCCCGGTCACCGGCTCTCCCGCGAGGTACTGCGCGAGGTCGACGATGTGGGCGCCCAGGTCGCCGAGCGCGCCCGAGCCCGCCGTCTCCTTGCGCAGCCGCCAGGTCAGCGGGAACTCCCGGTCGACCAGCCAGTCCTGAAGGTATGTCACCCGGACGTGGCGCAGGGCGCCGAGGCGGCCCTCGGCGACCATCTTCCGGGCGAGTGCCGCCGCGGGCACCCGGCGGTAGTTGAAGCCGACCATCGCCACCTGGCCGCGTGCGGCGGCGGCCTCGGCGGCCTCGGCCATCGCCTCGGCCTCCTCGACCGTGTTGGCGAGGGGCTTCTCGCACAGCACGTGCTTGCCGGCGGCGAGCGCGGCGACGGCGATCTCGGCGTGGCTGTCGCCTGGGGTGCAGATGTCGACGAGGTCGACGTCGTCGCGGGCGATCAGGGCCCGCCAGTCGGTCTCGGTGGCCGCCCAGCCGAGCCGGTCGGCCGCCGCTCTCACGGCGCCTGGGTCACGGCCGCAGACGGCGGCGAGGACGGGTCGGCGCGGGAGGTCGAAGACGTGTCCCGCGGTGCGCCAGCCCTGGGAGTGGGCGGCACCCATGAACGCGTATCCGACCATGCCCACGCCCAGCGGGGGCCGGCCGGCCTGTGCCTCGGCCTGGGCCCCGGCCTGTGCCTCGTCGGGCTGCTGCGGCTGTGCCATGCGGAGGTCCTCCTCTTCGTCGTGGCGCGGTGGGGGGTGTGGGGGCGCTCCGCCGGGTCGCGGCGGTCCGGAGACTGCGGGTCCGTTGTGGCCGGCCGCGCAGTTCCCCGCGCCCCTGAGAGGCGCCCCCGGCAAGGTCACGGCCTACTTGAAGCCCGTCGGCAGGTACGTCTTGACGTTCTCCTTGTCGACGACGGCCGAGTAGAGCGTCAGGGACGTGGGAATCTCGAACTCCGCGAGGCCGCTGACGCCCTTGGCCTGGCCGAGCGCGCGGGCGAGGTCGATCGCCGACGCGGCCATGGTCGGCGGGTAGAGAACGGTGGCCTTGAGGACGCTGTTGTCCGACTCGATGGCCTGCATGGCCGACAGCGCGCCGGCTCCGCCGACCATCAGGAAGTCGTCGCGTCCGGCCTGCTCGATGGCGCGCAGGGCGCCGACTCCCTGGTCGTCGTCGTGGTTCCACAGCGCGTCGAACTTCGACTGGGCCTGGAGGAGCTGGGACATCTTGGCCTGTCCCGACTCGACGGTGAAGTCGGCGGCCTGGCGGGCCACCTTCTTGATGTTCGGGTAGTTCTTGAGGGCCGCGTCGAAGCCCGCCGTGCGCTGCTTGGTGAGTTCCAGGTTGTCGAGTCCGGCCAGTTCGATGACCTTGGCGTTCTTCTTGTCCTTGAGCTGCTCGCCGATGTAGTGACCGGCGTTGAGGCCCATGCCGAAGTTGTCGCCGCCGATCCAGCAGCGGTACGCCTGCGGGGAGTTGAAGATCCGGTCGAGGTTGACCACCGGGATGCCGGCGCGCATGGCCTGCAGGCCGACCTGGGTCAGGGCCTTGCCGTCGGCGGGCAGCACCACCAGGACGTCGACCTTCTTGTTGATCAGCGTTTCTATCTGGCCGATCTGGGCGGCGGTGTCGTTGGAGCCCTCGGTGATCTCCAGCGTCACGTCCTGGTACTTCTTGGCGCGGCTCTTGGCGTTGTCGTTGATCGCGTTGAGCCAGCCGTGGTCGGCCTGCGGGCCCGCGAAGCCGATGGTGACCTGCTTGCCGGGCTTGTCGTCGGCGCCGGCGGGCTGGTTGCTGGCGGCCGGCTCGTCGTCGGTGTCGTTGCTGGTGCAACCGGCGAGCAGAACACCGGCCGAGACGGCGGCGGTACCGAAGAGCAGTCCTCTGCGGCTCGTGAGCTCTGGCATGGCGGTGGTCCCTTTCCTCAAGGCGTGTCCCTCGGGTCGTGCAGGGTGATGCTGTACAAGCGCGTGACGCGTAAGGCGTGAGGTGTGATGCGTGAGGCGCTACGTGGTGTTCGCGGTGCGGCGCTGGACGAGCACGGCGGCGACGATGATCGCGCCCTTGGCGATCTGCTGGACGTCGCTCTGCAGGTTGTTCAGGGCGAAGATGTTCGTGATCGTGGTGAAGATCAGGACCCCGAGCACCGAGCCGGTGATGGTGCCGCGCCCTCCGCTGAGGAGGGTGCCGCCGATGATGGCGGCGGCGATCGCGTCCAGTTCGTACAGGTTGCCGTTGGTGTTCTGGCCCGAGCCGGACAGGATGATCAGCATGAAGGCCGCGATGCCGCAGCACAGTCCGGAGAGCAGGTAGAGGTAGAGCCGCTGGCGGCGTACGTCGATGCCGGCGAGCCGGGTCGCCTCCGCGTTGCCGCCGACGGCCACCGTGCGCCGCCCGAAGGTGGTGCGGTTGAGCACGAGCCAGCCGATGACCGTCACGACCGCGAACATCATGACGAGCGGCGGGATGCCCAGGACGTAGGAGTCCCGCTCGCCGAGGTCGAGGACGCCCTCGACCGAGACGACCTGGGTGTTGCCGTCGGTGATCTGGAGTGCGAGGCCGCGGGCCGAGGCGAGCATGGCGAGCGTTGCGATGAACGGCACCATGGCGCCGTACGCGATCAGCAGCCCGTTGACGAGGCCGCAGCCGACTCCGACGACGACCGCCGTGAAGAAGATGCCGGCGAAGCCGTACTCCTGGGTGGCGACGGTGGTCGCCCACACCGAGGCGAGCGCGACGATCGCGCCGACGGACAGGTCGATGCCGCCGGAGGTGATGACGAAGGTCATCCCGACGGTGACGACACCGATCACCGAGGCCTGGGTGAGGACGAGTTGGAGGTTGCGGGTGTCGAGGAACTCGTCGGGTTTGGTGATGCCTCCGATGAGGATCAGGGCGGCGAGGACACCGAGCAGTGACAGGGTGCGGACGTCGGCGCGGGCCACGACCGCCCGCCACGGACTGGGTTCCACCTGCGGTGACAGCTTCGGGGTGTCGTCCCTGGGCGGGGACACGGGCTGCGTCATGACGCCGGGCTTCCTTCCATGACGAGGTCGAGTACGCGGTGTTCGTCGAGCTCCTGGGCCGGCGCCGTATGGACGACGCGGCCCTCTCGGAGCACCAGGACGCGGTCGGCGAGGCCGAGGACCTCGGGTACTTCGCTGGAGACCATGAGGACGGCCAGGCCTTCGTCGGCGAGGCGGCGGATGACGGCGTACAGCTCGGCGCGGGCGCCCACGTCGACTCCGCGGGTCGGTTCGTCGAGCAGCAGGACCCGGCAGCCGCGCAGCAGCCAGCGGGCGAGGACCGCCTTCTGCTGGTTGCCGCCGGAGAGGGTCCGGATGAGGGCGGCCGGGTTGTCGGGGCGCAGCGACAGCTCGCGCGTCGCCTTGCGCGCCGCGTCCCGCTCGGCGGTCCTGTCCAGCCAGCCTCCGTACGAGAAGCGGGACATGGAGGACACGGAGACGTTGCGGGTGACGGACTCCAGCATCAGCAGGGCCTGTGCCTTGCGCTCCTCGGGTGCGAGGCCGAGTCCGGCGTTGACGGCGGCCCGGACGCTGCCCGGCCGCAACTGCTTTCCGCCGACGTGGACCTGGCCCGCGCTGGGTTTGCGGGCGCCGTAGATGGTCTCCAGGATCTCGGAGCGTCCGGAGCCGACGAGTCCCGCGAGGCCGACGATCTCGCCGGGGCGCAGGGTGAGGTCGAGCGGCTCGAACTCGCCGTCCCGGGCGAGGCCCCGGACTTCGAGCACCGGGTCGGGCAGCGACTGGTGCGTGGGCCGCTCGGGGAAGACGTACTCGACGTTGCGTCCGGTCATCAGCGCGACGACCTCGCGGGTCGGTGTCGACTTCGCGGGCAGGCCGTTGGCCACCGCCCGGCCGTCCTTGAGCACCGTGACCCGGTCGCCGATGCGGCGGATCTCCTCCAGGCGGTGCGAGATGTAGACGACGGCGACGCCTTCGGCGGTGAGGTCCCCGACGGTGCGGAAGAGGTTGTCGACCTCGTCCGGGTCCAGGGCGGCGGACGGTTCGTCCATGACGATGAGGCGTACGTCGTGGGAGAGGGCCCGTGCCATGGAGACGATCTGCCGGTGGGCGGCGGACAACTCGCCCACGAGGCGCGACGGGTCGATCTCGGAGTGGCCGAGTCGCTTGAGCAGGGCGGCTGTTGACGCTCGGGCGTCCTTGCCGCGTACGACGAATCCGGCGGAGGTCGGTTCGTGGCCGAGGTAGACGTTCTCGGCCACCGACAGGCCTTCCACCAGGTCGAGTTCCTGGTAGATGGTGGCGATGCCGAGGCGCATGGCGGCGATGGGCGAGCGGAGCGTGACCTGTTCGCCGCGCCAGCCGATGGTGCCGTCGTCCGGCTGGTGGGCGCCGGCCAGGACCTTGATGAGCGTGGACTTTCCGGCGCCGTTCTGGCCGAGGAGGCAGTGCACTTCACCGGTCTGGACGTCGAGGTCGACGCCGTCGAGGGCCCGGACACCGGGGAACGACTTGGTGATGCCGGACATCGTGAGAAGGGGTGGTTCGGGTGCCATGACGGTTCCCCTCGGCGTACGGGCCGGTCTGAGGGCAGGGCTGAGTGAGGCAGGGCGGAGCAGGGCGTGGTGTCAGGTGGGCTGATGTGGCGCGGCACGGCGGACAGTGACGCCGCGTGATTTACCTGTGGCTTGCTGTGATGAGGCTGGTGCGTGACGTGGTGTGGCGGCTCTGAGAGATGTGGCGTCGGTGCGGCTCGGAAGCAGGCGTTACGCGGGTGAGAACAGGTGGTCGCTGATGAGCCGGGCCGCGCCGATGACTCCGGCGGTGGGGCCCAACTCCCCCAGCACGATGGGTAGGTTGCCGGTCGCGAGAGGCAGCGACTGGCGGTAGACCTGGGTGCGGATCGCGGCGAGCAGGGTGTGGCCGAGGCCGGTCACTCCGCCGCCGATCACCACCAGGCCCGGATTGAAGAAGCTGACGAGTCCCGCGATGACCTGGCCGGTACGGTTGCCGCCCTCGCGGATCAGATCGAGCGCGGTGGCGTCGCCCGCGGCGGCCGCGGCGGCGACGTCGACGGCGCTGAGTGCGCCCGCCGCCTCCAGACGTGCCGCGAGTTCCTCGGAGAGCCCCTGCTGGGCGGCCTCCGTGGCGTCGCGGGCCAGCGCGGCCCCGCTGAAGTGGGCCTCCAGGCAGCCCCGGTTACCGCACGCGCACGGGCGGCCGTCCGGTACGGCCTGGATGTGGCCGATGTCGCCCGCGCTGCCCGTCGTACCGCGGTAGACCTCTCCGCCGACGACGATCCCGCAGCCGATACCGGTACCGATCTTGACGCAGAGGAAGTCGCCCACGGAACGGGCCACGCCCGCGTGCTGCTCCCCCATCGCCATCAGGTTCACGTCGTTGTCGACCATGACGGGGCAGCCGAGGTCCTGACTCAGCGCCTCGCGCACCGGGAATCCGTCCCAGCCCGGCATGATCGGCGGGGCGACCGGAACACCCTCGGGGAAGCGGACGGGCCCGGGGACGCCGATGCCGGCGCCGTCGAACCCCTCCGCGAGCCCCGATGCCTTCAACTTCGCGGCCATGGACAGCACTTGCTCGAAGACCGCGACCGGGCCCTCGCGTACGTCCATGGGCTGGTTGATGTGCCCCAGCACCTCCAGCTCCGCGTTGGTGACGGCTACGTCTATCGAGGTGGCCCCGATGTCGACGCCCAGGAAGCGCAGCGCGGGGGCGAGCCGGATGTTGTGGGACCGGCGTCCACCGCGGGAGGCGGCGAGTCCGTCGGCCACGACGAGGCCCGTCTCCAGGAGCCGTTCGACCTCCACGGCCAGCTTGGACCGCGAGAGATCGACCTGGTCCCCCAGCTGCGCCCGCGAGTTGGGGCCTCCGTCACGCAGCAGCGTGAGCAGCCGCGCCTGGTGGGCGTTCCCGGGTCGCGCTGTCATACGTCTCACGAGCCCCTCCCCGCCTCATCGGCACCGCCGTCGTTGTCTTTCGAGTGGAACGTAGCAGTGGCTGCCGAACCTGGGAAGAAGTTGCGCACGAATTACCTACGACTTCTTCCACTCAGAGGACAAAGAGTGGCGCAGGAGTACCGGGGAGCGAGTGTCAGGGAGCACGGGGAACTGCGCGGGCTTTCGTCTTTCAGGGGCGCGGGGAACTGCGCGCTCAACCCCCACCGACCGTCACCGAACCCACAAGGGCCGCACCCCCGGAGGCAGCGGCAGCCCCGGGGGTGTCAGTCCCGCGGCCGCGCGTGGTACGTCCGACGGGTGTGTTCCGTGTGGGCGCGCATCACGTCCGTCGCGCGTTGTTCGTCGCGGGCCGCGATCGCGGCGATCAGGTCGCGGTGTTCGATCCAGGACTGCCGGCCGCGCTGGCGGGCGACCGGTGTGTAGTACCAGCGCACGCGGCGGTCGACCTGTGCGGCCAGTTCGGCCAGGACCGTGTTGCCCGCGAGGGCCATGACCTTGGCGTGGAAGCGGGCGTTCGTCGCGACCGCGGCGTCCACGTCGTCGGCGGCGACCGCCTCCTCGCCCTCGGCGCACAGCTTCTCCAGGGCGGCGATGCCCGACGTGCCCGTGTTGGCCGCCGCGAGCCGGGCGGCCTCGGCCTCCAGCAGCGTACGCACCGTGAGGAGTTGGTCCGCCTCCGCCTCGGTCGGCTCGTGCACGAAAGCACCCTGCGCGGGCCGCAGGTCCACCCAGCCCTCGGTGTTGAGCCGCTGCAGCGCCTCGCGCACGGGCTGCCGGGAGACCCCGAGGTGCCCGGCCAGTTCGCTCTCGACCAGGTGCTGGCCGGGCTGGAGGGCGCGCGTCGTGATCAGTTCGAGCAGGGCCTCGTAGACGCGGTCCCTGAGCGGACCCGGCCGTTCGAGCTTCGGCACCGACCCCTGCGGCAGTCCGGTCGACAACATCGCGGTCCCCCTCCTGGGCAGCGGCGCCGTGACGGCAGCCTCCCAAGCCAGTATCAATTGTCTTTCGTCTACAGTCTACGGCGCACAGTGACCAGGCCGAGAGGGAGTTGGCCTTGTCACATCAGGCGAACGCGCAGGTCACGGGCAGTGGATGACCTGGCCCGCGTACGAGAGATTGCCGCCGAAGCCGAAGAGGAGGACGCGGTCGCCGGTGGAGATCTCGCCTCGTTCGACGAGCTTGGAGAGGGCGATCGGGATGCTGGCGGCGGAGGTGTTGCCGGATTCGACGACGTCGCGTGCGACGACGGCGTTCACGGCGCCGATCTTCCCGGCGAGGGGTTCGATGATGCGCAGGTTCGCCTGGTGCAGCACGACGGCGGCGAGGTCCTCGGGGGTGAGCCCGGCGCGCTCGCAGGCCTTGCGCGCGATGGCCGGCAGTTTCGTGGTCGCCCACCGGTAGACGCTCTGGCCCTCCTGGGAGAACCGCGAGGGGGTGCCCTCGATGCGTACCGCGTTCCCCATCTCGGGCACCGAGCCCCAGAGCACGGGCCCGATGGCGGACTCCTCGGCGGCCTCGACGACGGCGGCCCCCGCCCCGTCCCCGACGAGTACGCAGGTCGTACGGTCCGTCCAGTCGGCCACGTCGGACATCTTGTCGGCGCCGATCACCAGTACCCGGGTCGCGCCGCCGGCCCGTACGGCGTGGTCGGCGGTGGCCAGCGCGTGGGTGAAACCCGCGCAGACCACGTTGATGTCCATGGCGGCCGGTGACGGGATGCCGAGGCGGGCCGCCACCCGGGCCGCCATGTTCGGCGACTTGTCGACGGCGGTGGAGGTGGCCACCAGGACGAGGTCGATGTCCTCGGGGACGAGGCCGGCCGCCGCGAGGGCCTTGGCGGCGGCGTGCGCGGCCAGCTCGTCGACCGGTTCGTCAGGACCGGCGATGTGGCGCGTACGGATGCCCACCCGGCTCGTGATCCACTCGTCGCTGGTGTCGACCAGCTCCGCCAGGTCCTCGTTGGTGAGCACCCTGGCGGGCTGGTAGTGGCCGACGGCAGCGATGCGTGAGCCGTTCATGGGTTGGTCCCCTTGGTTGCCTGGGTAGCAGGACTCACCAGTCTGATCAGGTACCCACGGGTATGCGGGCACGTAAAGTCACAGGATTGGCGTGCCACCCTTGTCGGCTTCCGTCAGACCCTCCGAAGGCCCCCTGACGCCCCGAACACCCGGCCTGCGGGTATTCGGGCGTCTGACCTGCGTATTCCGGACCCTAACCGGTGAACAACTGGGTGGCTTTCCGTACGAGCTCGTACAGACCATAGGCCAGTGGCGCTCCCACCCAGGCCCAGGAGAGGACGATCAGCCCGCGACGGTCGGACGGACCGCCGGCCGGCAGGCCGCTCTCCGGCGGACTGCTGGGCAGCGGGCTGCTGTCAGGCGGGCTGCTGTCGCTCGTGGACATCTGCGGCCTCCTTCTGGGTGACGTGATGGCGGGCGTCCACGGGCCGGACGAGTTCGTTGGCGACGAACCCGACCACGAGCAGCCCGATCATGATAATCAGTGACACTCCGTAGAGGGACGCTCCGGATTTTCCGGCCTCCTCCTGCCGGTCCGCGATCCAGTTGACGATCAGGGGGCCGAGGACACCGGCCGTGGACCAGGCGGTGAGCAGCCGCCCGTGGATCGCGCCGACCTGGTAGGTCCCGAACAGGTCCTTCAGGTAGGCGGGGACGGTCGCGAAGCCGCCTCCGTAGAAGGAGAGGATCACCAGCGCGCAGATGATGAACACGGGCTTCGAGGAGTCCCCGACCCAGGCGATGAGCGCGTACATCAGCGCGCCGACGCCCAGGTAGACGCGGTAGATGTTCTTGCGCCCGATCAGGTCGGACGTCGACGACCAGCCGATACGGCCCGCCATGTTGGCCGCCGAGAGCAGCGCGACGAAACCGGCCGCCGCCGACACCGAGACGGGTGTCGAGGTGTCCGCGAAGAAGTCCGTGATCATCGGCGCGGCCTTCTCCAGGATGCCGATGCCCGCGGTCACGTTCATGCAGAGCACGATCCACAGGAGCCAGAACTGCGGGGTCCGCACCGCGCTGTTCGCGGAGACCTGTACGCCCTCCAGCGGGGCCGGAGTGCCGTCGGCCGCGGTCTTCGCGGGACGCGGCACGCGCACCAGCAGCACACCGAGCGACATGAAGACGGCGTACGTCAGTCCGTGCACGAGGAACGCCAGCGCGATGCCCGAGCTGTCGGACCCGAAGGAGTCCAGCATCTGCGCGGACCACGGTGAGGCGATCAGCGCGCCGCCGCCGAAGCCCATGATGGCGATGCCGGTGGCCATGCCCGGCCGGTCCGGGAACCACTTGATGAGCGTCGAGACGGGTGAGATGTAGCCGATGCCCAGGCCGATCCCGCCGACGAAGCCGTAGCCGAACACGATCAGCCAGTACTGCTCGGTGGCGGCGCCGAGAGCGGCGAGCAGGAAGCCCGAGGAGAAGCAGATCAGGGCGACCGTCATCGCCCAGCGCGGCCCGTTGCGCTCCACGAGTGTGCCGCCGAACGCGGCGGACAGGCCGAGCATCACGATGCCGAGCTGGAAGGGCAGGGCGCTCTGGGTGCCGCTGAGGTCGAGCGCGGACTCCAGGGAGGGCTTGAACACGGACCAGGCGTAGGCCTGTCCGATGGAGAGGTGGACCGACAGGGCCGCGGGCGGGACCAGCCAGCGGCTCCAGCCCGGTGGGGCTACAGGGGGACTCATGATCCCGGACGATAGGAAGCGGCTGCTCAGTTGGGAAGCCGGTCCGTCCCAACTTGTCGATCGTATGCGGTGAACGGTGTGCGGGATGCGGTGAACGGTCGGTTTCGGCCGACGAACGGTGTCCCCGGGCCTTCTCCGCGCCCGCACCAAGGGTGTTCGGAGCGCGACGCTCGGCGAGCTTCCCTCGACGGACTTCCCTTGACGGGCAGCCGCCGGGGCCCTGCCGGGGGCAGTGTGTCGTCCGCGGGCCCGTGGGGGCCGGTCGCGCAGTTCCCCGCGCCCCTGAAAAGTGCGGCCCGCCCCGACGCATCGCCTGGCGGGCAACCGCCGAATGCCCTGCCGAATGCCCTGCCGGGGACCGTGCGTCGTCCGCGGGCCCGTGGGGGCTGGTCGCGCAGTTCCCCGCGCCCCTGAAAAGTGCGGCCGCCGCCCGGCTCTTGCCCTGAGGGTACTGAGCGTGCGCTGCGCGAACCCTTGCCGCCCCAACTCCCATACTGTAGACAATATTCAGTCGACATGGTTCAACGCTGTCAGCGACTCCTCGGTACCCTCGACCGAACGGAGCCTCCAAGTGAAGGTCGCAGTTCTCGGCGCCGGTGCGATCGGCGCCTACGTCGGTGCCGCGCTGTATCGCGCGGGTGCCGATGTGCACCTCATCGCCCGTGGACCGCATCTCGCGGCCATGAGGCAGCACGGAGTGCGCGTACTCAGCCCGCGCGGTGACTTCACCGCCCGGGCCCACGCCACCGACGACCCGGCCGAGGTCGGCCCGGTCGACTTCGTCTTCCTGGGCCTGAAGGCCAACTCGTACGCGGCGTGCGGGCCGCTCATCGAGCCTCTGCTGCACGACACGACGGCGGTGATCGCCGCCCAGAACGGCATTCCCTGGTGGTACTTCCACCGGCACGGCGGCCCGCACGACGGTCACCGCGTCGAGAGCGTGGACCCGGACGGCGCGGTCAGTGCGGTGATCGCGCCCTCCCGGGCCGTCGGCTGTGTCGTCTACGCGGCGACCGAGCTGGCGGGACCCGGCGTGGTCCGCCACCTCGAAGGCACCCGGTTCTCCATCGGCGAGCCCGACCGCACGGTCTCGGTGCGCTGCGCCGCGTTCGGCGAGGCCATGGTGGCCGGCGGGCTCAAGTGCCCGGTGGAGCCCGACCTGCGCAACGACATCTGGCTCAAGCTGCTCGGCAACATCTCCTTCAACCCCATCAGCGCCCTGGCCCGCGCCACCATGCGGCAGATGTGTCTGCACGGCGGCACCCGCCGGGTCATCGAGATCATGATGACCGAGACGCTCGCGGTCGCCGAGGCACTGGGCTGCCGGGTGGGCGTCTCCATCGAGAGACGGCTGGCCGGCGCGGAGCGGGTCGGCGACCACCGCACCTCGACGCTCCAGGACCTGGAGCGCGGCAAGCCCCTCGAACTCGACGTGCTGCTCGCCGCCGTCGTCGAACTGGCGGAGATCACCGACGTCCCGGTGCCCACGCTCCGCACCGTCCACGCCATCTCTGACCTGCTCGCACTGAGAACCGCCGCATGAGCACTTCCCGCCTGAGGACCTGCCGCATGAGCACCAGCACTTACCGCACGACGACTTTGGGGAACGCTGTATGACAAAGCGAGACCGAACTCCCAAGACCTACACCCGACTTCAGTACCCCCTGGTCCGTGACTCCCGTGACGAGCCGTTCCGGCGCGCCACCTGGGACGAGGCCCTGGACCGTGCCGCCCGGGGCCTCGGCGCCGCACGTGGCGCGTTCGGCCTGTTCTCCTGCGCCCGCGCGACCAACGAGATGAACTACGTGGCACAGAAGTTCGCCCGCGTGGTCATGGGCACCAACAACGTCGACTCCTGCAACCGCACCTGCCACGCCCCCAGCGTGGCAGGCCTGTCGGCGGCCTTCGGCTCGGGCGGCGGAACCTCCTCCTACGCCGAGGTGGAGCACACCGACCTCGTCGTGATGTGGGGGTCCAACGCCCGCTTCGCGCACCCCATCTTCTTCCAGCACGTCCTGAAGGGGATCAGGAACGGCGCCCGGATGTACGCGGTCGACCCGCGCCGCACCTCCACGGCCGAGTGGGCCGAGGGCTGGCTCGGGCTGAACGTCGGCACGGACATCCCGATGGCCCACGCGATCGGCCGCGAGATCATCCGGGCGGGGCTCGCGAACGACGCGTTCATCGAGCGGGCCACCACCAACTTCGAGGAGTACCGGCAGCTCGTCGAGCCGTGGACGCTGTCGCTCGCCGAGAAGGTGACCGGCGTACCGGCCGCCGCGATAAGGGAGTTGGCGCACGCCTACGCCCGCGCCGAGCGCGCCCAGCTGTGCTGGACGCTCGGCATCACCGAGCACCACAACGGCACGGACAACGTGCGCGCCCTCATCAACCTGTCGCTCCTGACGGGCCATGTGGGGCGCTTCGGCTCGGGGCTGCAGCCCCTGCGCGGGCAGAACAACGTGCAGGGCGGCGGTGACATGGGCGCGATCCCGAACCGGCTGCCCGGCTTCCAGGACATCCTCGACCCGGACACGCGGCTGAAGTTCGAGTCCGCGTGGGACACCGTCATCGAGCCCCACTACGGGCTGAACCTGACGGAGATGTTCGAGGCCATGGAGGAGGGCTCCCTCAAGGCCGTCTACTGCATCGGGGAGAACCCGGCGCAGTCGGAGGCCGACAGCGAGCAGGCGGTACGGCGGATGCGGGCCCTCGACTTCCTCGTCGTCCAGGACATCTTCCTGACGAAGACGGCCGAACTGGCGGACGTCGTCCTGCCCGCGACGGCCGGCTGGGCCGAGACCGAGGGAACGACGACCAACAGCGAGCGCCGGGTTCAGCGGGTCCGCGCGGCCGTCACCCCGCCCGGTGAGGCCCGCGAGGACATCGACATCCTCTGCGACCTCGCCTCCCGGCTCGGCCACCAGTGGAAGTACGCGGACTCCGAGGCCGTGTGGAACGAGCTGCGGTCGGTGTCCCCGGACCACTACGGGATGACGTACGAGCGTCTTGAGGAGCACCAGGGCATCCAGTGGCCCTGCCCGGAGACCGACCGGATCGAACCGACCTATCTGCACGGCCGGTTGTGGGACGCCGACCCGGCCTCGCGGGGCCGGCTCGCGCCCTTCGGGCTCGTCCAGCACGATCCGCCCGTCGACCTGACGGACGAACGGTTCCCGATCCGGCTGACGACCGGGCGGCGGCTCGACTCGTACAACACCGGGGTGCAGAGCGGCAGTTTCGCCTCGCCGCTGCGGCGCGGCGAGTTCGTCGAGCTGTGCCCGGAGGACGCCGAGCGCTACGGCGTGGTGGTCGGCGAGAAGGTCCAGGTCTCCTCGCGGCGCGGCGCGGTGGTGGCGCCGGTGTGGGTCGATCCCGCGCTGCGGCCGGGCCTCGCGTTCATGACCATGCACTTCCCCGACGAGGTGGACACCAACCAGCTGACGATCGAGGCGAACTGCCCGATCGCGGGGACGGCGGAGTTCAAGGCGTCGGCGATCCGGATCGAGAAACTGCCGGTTGCGATTCAAGTGAGGTGATGTGTGGTGGACCTGCACTTCGGTGACAGCAAGCCGACGGACGAGGAGCGGGCGGCGGTCGACACGCTGCTCGGTCCTCCGGAGTCTTCGTGGGAGGGTGCCGACCGCAGCGACGCCGACCTGAGGTGGGCACGCGGCGGGCGTGCGGCCCGGGACCGCCGTGACCTGCTGTTGCCGGGGCTGCACGCCGTCAACGACCGGATCGGCTGGATCAGCGAGGGCGCCCTCGACTACCTGTGCCGGCGGCTGACGGTGCCGCCCGCGGAGGCGTACGGGGTCGCCACCTTCTACGCGATGTTCTCGGTGAAGCCGCGCCCCGCGACGGTCCTGCACGTGTGCACGGACCTCGCGTGCGCGGCGGCCGGAGCCTCCGAGCTGTGCGCGGGCGTCGAGGCCCGGCTCGGCCTCGGCAGCGGGGTGAGCGTCGAGCGCAGCCCGTGCCTGGGCCTGTGCGAGCGGGCCCCGGCCGCGCTCGCGATCACGGCCGGGGACCCGGTACGTACGGCCGTGTCGGCGCCCGCGACCGTCGAGCGGGCCGTGCTCGCCGCGAGCGCACCCGACTCGGCGCCCGAGGAGCCGTCGGCCGCGCTGGCGGTACCGCAGGCCGGGGACCCCTCCCTGATGCTGCTCGGCCGCGTCGGCGTGGTCGACCCGGCGTCGCTCGACGACTACCGGGCGCACGGCGGTTACACGGCCCTGCGGCAGGCCTTCGCGATCGGCCCCGCCGGGGTCATCCGCGAGGTCACCGACGCGGGCCTGGTCGGGCGCGGCGGCGCCGCCTTCCCCACCGGCCGCAAATGGCAGGCCACGGCGGCGGCGCCCGACCATCCGCACTACCTGGTGTGCAACGCCGACGAATCCGAGCCGGGCACCTTCAAGGACCGCGTGGTCATGGAGGGCGACCCGTACTCGCTCGTGGAGGCGATGACGATCGCGGCGTACGCGGTCGGTGCGCACCAGGGTTATCTGTATCTGCGCGGCGAGTACCCGCGGGCGCTGCACCGCATGGAGCACGCCATCGGGCAGGCACGCGCGCGTGGGCTGCTCGGGGACGACATCCTCGGCCAGGGGTACGCCTTCGACATCGAGATCCGGCGCGGCGCGGGCGCGTACATCTGCGGCGAGGAGACGGCCCTCTTCAACTCCATCGAGGGGTACAGAGGAGAGCCGCGGTCGAAGCCGCCCTTCCCCGTGGAGAAGGGCCTGTTCGGCAAGCCCACCGCGGAGAACAACGTCGAGACGCTGGTCAACGTCCTGCCGATCCTCACCATCGGGGCTCCCGCGTACGCGGCGATCGGCACGGCCAAGTCCACCGGGCCGAAGCTGTTCTGCGTGTCGGGCAGCGTGGACCGGCCCGGCATCTACGAGCTGCCGTTCGGCGCGACACTCGGCGAACTGCTGGACCTGGCGGGCGTACGCGACCGGCTGCGCGCCGTGCTGCTCGGCGGCGCGGCCGGTGGTTTCGTACGGCCCGACGAGCTGGACATCCCGCTCACCTTCGAGGGCACGCGGGAGGCGGGCACGACGCTCGGCTCCGGGGTCGTGCTGGCCTTCGACGACACCGTGCCGCTGCCCCGTCTGCTGCTGCGGATCGCCGAGTTCTTCCGCGACGAGTCGTGCGGGCAGTGCGTGCCGTGCCGGGTCGGGACCGTGCGCCAGGAGGAGGCGCTGCACCGCATCGTCGAGCGGACCGGCGCGGACGCCGCCGCCGACATCACCCTGCTGCGGGAGGTCGGCCGGGCCATGAAGGACGCCTCGATCTGCGGTCTGGGACAGACCGCGTGGAACGCCGTGGAATCCGCCATCGACCGCCTGGGGGCGTACGAATGACCGTCACATCGCTGGGGATTCCCCGCCGTCTGCTGGAGTTCACCATCGACGGCGAGCCGGTGCGGGCGCCGGAGGGCGCCACGATCCTGGACGCCTGCCGGTCCGCGGGCAAGGACGTCCCGACCCTGTGCCAGGGCGACACCCTGACCCCCAAGAACGCCTGCCGGGTGTGCGTCGTCGAGGTCGAGGGCGCGCGCACCCTGGTCCCGGCCTGTTCCCGCAAGGCGGAGGCGGGCATGGAGGTGCGCACGGACACCGAACGGGCCCGGCACAGCCGCAAGATCGTCCTGGAGCTGCTCGCGTCCTCCGTCGACCTGTCGACCACCCCGGAGGTCGCCGGCTGGCTCAAGGAGTACGAGGCCAAGCCCGACCGGTTCGGCCCCGACGCGGCCCGCGTCGACGAGGAGCCGAGGGTCGACAACGACCTCTACGTACGCGACTACGACAAGTGCATCCTCTGCTACAAGTGCGTGGACGCGTGCGGCGACCAGTGGCAGAACACCTTCGCGATCTCGGTCGTCGGGCGCGGTTTCGACGCCCGGATCGCCGTCGAGCACGACGGGCCGCTCACCGACTCGGCCTGCGTGTACTGCGGCAACTGCATCGAGGTGTGCCCGACCGGGGCACTTTCGTTCAAGTCGGAGTTCGACATGCGCGCGGCGGGTACGTGGAACGAGCCGGCGCAGACCGAGACGACCACGGTGTGCGCCTACTGTGGAGTGGGCTGCAATCTCACGCTGCACGTCCAGGACAACGAGATCGTCAAGGTCACCTCGCCGCACGACAACCCGGTGACCCACGGCAACCTCTGCATCAAGGGCCGCTTCGGCTACCAGCACGTACAGAACCGGGACTGATCAGGACATGGGACGAGTCACGGAACGACGCAAGGTGATCCGCATCCGGGACGGAGTGGTCTCCGCCCGCCCGGACACGCTCGTCGCCGAGGAACCACTGGAGATCCGGCTCAACGGAAAACCTCTCGCGATCACGATGCGCACCCCGGGCGACGACTTCGCGCTCGCGGCGGGCTTCCTGGTCAGCGAGGGGGTGCTGGGCCGGGCCGACGAGTTGCAGAACATCGTCTACTGCGCGGGCGCGACGGTCGACGGCTCCAACACGTACAACATCGTCGACGTGCGCACGGCGCCCGGCCTCGTCATGCCGGACATCACGCTCGAACGCAACGTGTACACGACGTCGTCCTGCGGTCTGTGCGGCAAGGCGAGCCTGGACGCGGTCCGTACGACGGCCCGCTGGACGATCGACGACACGCACGGCGACACGACTCCCCCGGTACGGCTCGAACCCGAACTGCTCGCGGGCCTCCCCGACCGGCTGCGCGCGGCGCAGCGCGTGTTCGACCGGACCGGGGGTCTGCACGCGGCGGCCCTGTTCACCGAGGACGGCGAACTGGTCGACGTCCGGGAGGACGTGGGCCGGCACAACGCGGTCGACAAACTCGTCGGCCGCGCCCTCCAGAACGGCTCCCTGCCGCTGTCCCGCACGGTGCTCCTGGTCTCGGGGCGCGCCTCCTTCGAGCTGGCCCAGAAGGCGGTGATGGCCGGTATCCCGGTGCTCGCCGCGGTCTCGGCGCCGTCCTCGCTTGCGGTGGACCTGGCCGCCGAGTCGAACCTGACGCTCGTCGGCTTCCTGCGGGGCGCTTCCATGAACGTGTACGCGGGCGAGCACCGCATCGCTCTGCAGGCCGCGGCCGCCCAGAGCTGACCGGTCTCCCCGCGACACGGCGGCGGGGCCCTTGTCCGGCGGGGAGCGCCCCCTGCGCCGGAGGGGCCCCGCCTCACCACGACACGCGCACGCTTCTTGTGAGGTGCGCGGAGCCCCAGTAGCGTCTGTGCGCGCACGTCGGACGTGGGATGTCCGGATGTCCAGGCAGCTGAAGGGCAGGTCGCACCATGCCGTCGCAAGGGAATCCCCTCAGAACCGCGCTCACCGCGGTCCTCACCGCCGCCGCGCTGCTCGCGCTGCCGGGCACCGGACACGCCCGGTCTGCCACCGAGCCCGGTGGGACCACCGGCGAGAGCACCGCATCCGAACCGTTCGAGCAACAGGTGCTCTTCAAAGCCTCCCAGGACCCCGGATACGCCTGCTTCCGGATTCCGGCGGTCGTGCGGACGGCGAAGGGCACGCTGCTGGCGTTCGCCGAGGGCCGGGTGAACGACTGCGGCGACGCCGGCGACATAGACATCGTGCTCAAGCGCTCCACCGACGGTGGCCGCACCTGGGGCCCCCTCCAGATCGTCAACGAGGGCGCGGGCGACACCCACGGCAACCCCGCCCCGGTCGTGGACCGCCGGACCGGCCGGGTCGTACTGGCCGAGACGTACAACACAGGCCGCACGGACGGCGGCAACTGCGACGTCCCGTGCGACCGCACCCCGCACCTGCAGCACAGCGACGACGACGGCCGCACCTGGTCCGAGCCCCGCGACCTCAGCGACGAGATCCTGCCCGCGCACTGGAACTCCTGGTACGCGACCGGACCGGTGCACGGCATCCAGCTGACCGGCGGCCGGCACCCGGGCCGGCTCGTGTTCGGCGTCAACACCGAGACGTGGGACGGCACTCGTGTCAGCGCCAACCATGCCGCGCTCGTCGTCAGCGACGACGGCGGCGACCACTGGCGGATCGGCGCGACGGACTCGTGGCCGATCGCGCAGGACGGTACGTTCCGGCAGAAGCCGTCCGAGCTGACCGTGACCGAGCGTGCCGACGGAACGGTCCTGGTCAGCGGACGCGAACAGGACGGCACCGATCCCGGCCACCGCACGCAGGCGTTCAGCGCCGACGGCGGCGACAGCTTCACCGCGCCGTTCCGTGCCCTCCCCGGCCTCTACGCGCCCCAGGTCCAGGGCGCCACGCTGCGCCTGGGCGACCGGCTGCTGCTGGCCTGCCCCGGCGACCCGGACCGCCGCCGCACGATGCTGTTCCGCTCCTCCTACGACGGCGGACGCACCTGGGACAGCGTCGACCGGGGCACGGTGGTCACGACGGACTGGTCCGGCTACTCCGACCTGGTGGGCATCGACGCCGGCACGGCGGGCCTGCTGTACGAGGGCGGCGCCGTGGACGCCCGCGACGAGATCCGCTTCGCGCGCTTCACCGAGGACTGGCTGGCACCGCGCCGCGGCCCGGACCCGACCACCCCCGACCTCGCTTCGCACGCGCCCGGCGCGGCGGTCCTCGGCGGCGCGCAGGAGACGGCCGGGGTGTCCGGCGGCGCCCTCGCGTTCGACGGCGCCGACGACGCCGTACGCCTGCCGTACCGGGCCGGACTGCCGCTCGGGACCAAGGACTTCACGGCGTCGCTGTGGTTCCGCTACTCGGCCACGACGGGCGAGCAGCCGTTGCTGTGGATGGGCGGGGTCGGCACCACCCAGCCGCAGGTATGGCTGCGCGGCGAGCCCGCCAGCGACCGGATCCAGGGGCTGATCACCGTCCGGGACGGCGCGAGCGCCCCGCGGTCGGTGTCCGTGCGCACGGCCGGCGCGTACAACGACGGACGGTGGCACCATCTGGCGCTGCGCCGCGGCGCGGGCCGACTGACCCTGTCCGTCGACGGGACCGCGACCGGCACGGCGGACGTACCGGGATCGGTGAGCCGCAACTCGCCGTTCGGGGTGCACATCGGCCAGAAACTCGACAGCCGCGCCCACTTCACCGGCGCGATCGACGACGTCCGCGTGTACGACCGGGCGCTGAGCGACACCGAACTGACCGGTGTGCGCGCCTCGGACAAGGCGGTGCCCGGTGACACCGTCCTGTGGCTGCCCATGGACCGGGTGGACCGGGTGGGCGGCAGCCACTAACGTCCCGGGCGTGCCCGCCGACGCACGAGCACGACAGCGCACGGGGACCGGTCTGGGGGTGTTGCTGGCCCTGGCCCTGGTCCTCGGGGCGGTGCTGCTCACCGCAGGGCCCGAGGGCGACAGCGGGAAGGACGCCTGCCGGGCCCGTACGGTCGCTTCCTGGGCCGCGGAACCGGACGTCACCGACGAGTTCGCGCGGTACGGGGACGACGCCTCGCGGGCCGACGACTGGACCGGCGGCGACGGCACGCACTCGGTGCGGCTGCCGGACGGGCGGGTGCTCTGGCTGTTCTCGGACACGTACCTCGGCCAGGTGCACCGCCCGCCCAACCCGGCGGGCGAGTCCTACGCCTGGCGGGACACGACCGCGCCGCTGGTGCGCAACTCGGCCGTCGTCATGGAGGACGGGCGCCTGGACAGCACGCTTCCCGCGCCGCTGTTCGCGGACCCGGCGCCCGGGCAGTGGCGCTGGCCGGTGGCGGCGCGGGTCGAGCCCCGCTCCCCCGGCTCGTCCGAGCAGGTCGTGCGGGTCGTGCTGTGGACCCGTACGACCGGTGCGTATCCCTGGATCTACGGGGTGCCCGCCGCCACCGAGGTCGCCACGCTGTCGCTGCCCGGTCTGCGGCTCGAAGGCGTCACGCGCGTCCTCGACCAGCAGGGGGTCCCGGACCCGGCGCGGCGGGTGCTGTTCGGCACGACCGCGCTGACCCACGACGAGGACTGGACGTACGTCTTCGGCGGTGACGACGCGCGGGCCGCCGCACAGCCGGCGTCGAAGGCGTACGTCGCGCGCGTGCCGCGGGGGCGGCTCGCGGACCCCGCCGCGTGGCGGTACTGGGACGGCGAACGGTGGACCATCCCCTCGCTCATGAAGCCCGTGCTGGGGGACGGCGCGCGCAAGGGGGTGGGCAGCGCGTTCACGGTCACTCGCGACGCGGGCACGTATGTCCTGTTCACGATGGCGGCGGGCGCCGAGGGGCTGACGGCCGTCACCTCGTACTGGGCGTGCTCGCCCACCGGACCCTGGCACGGACCAGGCAAGGTCTTCAGCCCGCCGCTGCCGGAGCGGCGGGCGGGCGTCGCGGCGTACAACCCGCAGGTCCATCCCGCGCTCGGCGCGGTCGGCCGGGGCGGGCTCGTGCTGAGCTACGACGTCAACTGGCTGGACGCCGGCGGTGGGGTGGCGGCGCAGGCGAACCTCAGTCGGAACGTGTCCCTGTACCGACCGCGATTCGTGACGCTGCGGCTTGGCCCGGAGTGAGGGACGAGGCCGGCTCCGGGTCGCGGGAGCGGCGTTTGGCGATGACCGCGCAGACCATGAGCTGCATCTGGTGGAAGAGCATCAGCGGCAGCACGGCCAGCGAGGCGTCGGCGCCGAAGAGCACGCTCGCCATGGGCAGTCCGGACGCCAGGGACTTCTTCGAGCCGGCGAACTGGATGGCGATACGGTCCTCCCGGCCGAACCGCAGGGCCTTGGAGCCGTACCAGGTCAGTGCCAGCATGACGGCGAGCAGTACCACCTCGACGGCGAGCAGACCGCCCAGGCGCTGCGGGCTGACCTGGTGCCAGACGCCCTCCACCATGCCTTCGCTGAAGGCGGTGTAGACGACCAGCAGGATCGAGCCGCGGTCCACCAGGCCGAGGATCTTCCTGTGGCGCGCGATGAAGCCGCCTATCCAGCGGCGCAGCAACTGCCCGGCGAGGAACGGCGCGAGCAGCTGCAGCAGGATCTTGACGAGCGAGTCGGCCGAGAACCCGCCCCCGCTGCCGCCGAGGAGCACCGCGGCGAGCAGCGGGGTGAGCACGATGCCCACCAGGGAGGAGAAGGAGCCCGCGCAGATCGCCGCGGGCACGTTGCCGCGCGCCATGGAGGTGAAGGCGATGGAGGACTGGACCGTCGAGGGGACGAGGGTGAGGAAGAGCAGACCGGTGTAGAGGGAGTGGTCCAGGAACACCGGTTCCAGTCCGCGGGTCGCCAGGCCGAGCAGCGGGAACACCAGGAACGTGCTGGCCAGGACCGTGAGGTGCAACCGCCAGTGCCGTACGCCGTCCATCGCCTCGCGGGTGGACAGACGTGCCCCGTAGAGGAAGAAGAGGAAGGCGATCGCCGCGGTGGAGGCACCGGACGCGACCTCCGCGCCGGCGTCGCGGGCGGGCAGGAGAGCGGCGAGGCCCACCGTCCCGAGCAGCAGCAGGATGTACGGGTCTATCGGCAGCCAGGACGGCCACTTCGGGCGGCGTTTCACGGTGCTCCGTTGCTGGGTCTCGCTGGGTCGTAGCAGATGGTTCGTGCCCTCTCCATCGTCCTCCTCGCGACCTTGATCGGGAATCCGGTATACCGCTCTGACTGCCATCACGGAACGCGATAACCTTGGCTTGTGTACGACCCCTCCCAGCTACGCACCTTCCTCGCCGTGGCCCAGACGCTGAGCTTCACCCGGGCGGCCCGGCGGCTCGGGCTGCGGCAGTCCACGGTCAGCCAGCATGTGCGCCGCCTGGAGAACACCGCGGGGCGGCAGCTGTTCACCCGGGACACCCACTCCGTGGAGCTGACGGAGGACGGGGAGGCGATGCTCGGGTTCGCGCGCCGGATCCTGGAGGCGCACGAGCAGGCGGCGGCGTTCTTCACGGGGACACGGCTGCGCGGCCGGCTGCGGTTCGGCGCCTCGGAGGACTTCGTCCTCACCCGGCTGACCGAGATCCTGGAGGGTTTCCGCCACGACCATCCCGAGGTCGACCTGGAACTGACGGTCGAGCTCTCGGGCACCCTGCACGAGCGGCTGGCCGAGGGGAAGCTGGACCTGGTGCTGGCCAAGCGCCGCCCCGAGGACCCGCGGGGCGAACTGGTCTGGCACGACCACCTGGTCTGGATCGGTGCGGAACGCCTCCGGCTCGATCCCGACCGCCCGGTCCCGCTGATCGTGTTCCCGCCTCCGGGCATCACCCGGGCCCTGGCCCTGGAGGCCCTGGAGCGGCAGGGCAGGTCCTGGCGCGTCGCGTGCACGAGCGGCAGCCTCAACGGCCTCATCGCGGCGGCCCGCGCGGGGCTCGGCGTGATGGCCCACTCGCGGAGCCTGATCCCGCCGGGGCTCGTCCGCGTCCCCGACCGCGCGGGTCTGCCGGAGCTGGGCGAGGTGGAGTTCGTGCTGATCCACGGCAGGCGCCACACGGCGGCCCGGGGTGCGGCGGACGCGCTGGCGGCGTCGATCCTGTCGGCGGGCGACCGGCTGCACCGCGCCCGCTGAGGGTGTACCGGGGCTACGCCGAGGCGTCGTAAGCGGGTCGTACAGATTCCGTGGAGATTGCGGAACCGAAACTTACGTCTGGGTAAGGATTCTGTCCCGGCCTTCCCCCTTGTGGCCGGATTTCAGGGGTTGACCTGTGCGTACGCCCGGCCCCGGGTCGGTTCGCCGCCCCTCCCGCGGCGGCTTCGGGTGGGGTAGCTTTCACCGCGCTGCGGAGCACCACAAGGAGCGGGGATTGAGCGAGTTCACCAACCCTCCCCTGGCGTCGGCACCGCCGGTGGGCGGCCTGGCCGATGCCGTCTTCGAGTATGCCCAGGAGGATCCTCTCTACATCGCACTAGGCCGCAAGGACGAGCACGGCAGCTGGCGGGACGTGACCTCCGCCGAGTTCCGTGACGAGGTCCTCGCGCTGGCGAAGGGCCTGCTGGCGCACGGCGTCCGGTTCGGCGACCGGGTCGCGATCATGTCCCGTACCCGGTACGAGTGGACGCTCTTCGACTACGCGCTGTGGTCGATCGGCGCCCAGGTCGTACCGATCTACCCCACCTCGTCGGCCGAGCAGGTCTTCTGGATGCTGCACGACGCGCAGGTGTCGGCGGCGATGGTGGAGCACGAGGACCACGCGATGACCATCGCCACGGTCATCGACCGGCTGCCGGCCCTGCACCAGCTGTGGCAGCTCGACGTGGGCGCCGTGCAGGAGCTGTACGAGGCGGGCGGGCACATCGACGACGAGGTGGTGCACCGGCACCGGCGCGCGGTCACCCCGGAGTCCACGGCGACGATCATCTACACGTCCGGCACCACCGGCCGCCCCAAGGGCTGTGTCCTCTCGCACGCCAACTTCATGTTCGAGACGGACACGGCGATCGGACGCTGGGAGCCGCTCTTCCACTCCAAGCGCGGCGACGAGGCGGCCACCCTGCTGTTCCTGCCGCTCGCGCACGTCTTCGGGCGGATGGTGCAGGTCGCGGCGATCCGGGGCAAGGTCAAGTTCGGCCATCAGCCGCAGCTCAACGCGGCGGCCCTGCTGCCCGACCTGGCGGCGTTCCAGCCGACGTTCTTCCTGGCCGTGCCGTACATCTTCGAGAAGGTCTTCAACGCCGCGCGGCGCAAGGCCGAACGGGAGGGCAGGGGCGGCCCGTTCGAGAAGGCCGTCGAGGTCGCGGTGCGGTACGCGGACGCGGTGGAGGCCAAGGCGTGGGACATCGGCCCCGGCCCTTCGACGGCGCTGCGCATGCAGCACCAGCTCTTCGACAAGCTCGTCTACTCGAAGATCCGTGCCGCGATGGGCGGGCGCGTGCGGCACGCGATGTCCGGCGGCTCCGCCATGGACCGGCGGCTCGGCCTGTTCTTCGCGGGCGCCGGCGTGCAGATCTACGAGGGATACGGGCTGACCGAGTCCACGGCCGCCGCGACCGCGAACCCGCCCGAGCTGACCCGGTACGGCTCCGTCGGCCAGCCCATCCCGGGCACGACCGTGCACATCGCGGACGACGGCGAGATCTGGCTGCGCGGCGACAACGTGTTCCAGGGCTATCTCAACGACCCGAAGGCCACCGACGCGGCCCTGCACGACGGCTGGCTGGCCACCGGTGACCTCGGTTCGCTCGACGAGGACGGCTATCTCACCATCACCGGGCGCAAGAAGGAGATCCTGGTGACCTCCGGCGGCAAGAGCGTCTCGCCGGGGGTGCTTGAGGAGCGGGTGCGTGACCATCCGCTGGTCGCGCAGTGCATCGTCGTCGGCAACGACAGGCCGTACATCGCGGCGCTCGTCACGCTCGACGGGGAGGCCGTCGAGCACTGGCTGCAGATGCGGGGCAAGCCCCAGCTCACCCCCTCGGAGCTGGTACGGGACCCCGATCTGGAGACCGAGGTGCGGCGGGCCGTGGTCGCCGCGAACACGCTCGTCTCCCAGGCCGAGTCGATCCGCACCTTCCGGATACTGGCCCACCAGTTCACCGAGGAACACGGCCTGCTGACGCCGTCCCTGAAGCTGAAGCGCAAGGCGATCGAGAACGCGTACGAGTCAGAGGTCGAGGCGCTGTACCGGGCGTAGTGGGGGGCTCCCCCTTCAAGGTCCTTCAGGACGCGGCCCCTTCGGTGGGCGCCCCCCTCAAGTGCGTGCCTATGACGGACAGCAGCTGCAGCTTCTCGTAGCTCTCGCTGCCGGGGACGGCGGTGTAGACGAGCAGGTACTGCGACTGGCCCGGGTCGACCAGCGTCTGGCAGGTCAGCTCCAGCGCGCCGACCTGCAGGTTGACGAAGTGCTTCACCTCGTGGGGACGGACACCGACCTCGTGGTCGTCCCACACCTCCCGGAACTCCTCGCTGCGAGCGAGCAGCAGGTCGGCGAGGTGCGCCGCCCGGGACCCGGGACCCCGCAGCGTGACCACCCCCCGCAGTCCCGAGGCGAACATGCGCGTGAGGAACGGATGGTCCGCCGGAGCGTAGAGCTGCCGGGTGGCGGGGTCGGTGAACCATCGGTAGCCGAGGCTGCGGGCCGGGCCGCTGTAGACGGTCAGGTCGCCGGTGAGTGCGACGGCGAGCGGGGTCTGCCGCAGCGTCTCGCCGAGCTCGGTGACGATCTCCGCGGGCGTGTCGTGCAGGCGGTCGAAGATGCGCAGCATGCCGGGGCTGATGTACTCACCGGCCTCCCCTCGCACGGGCGGGTGGTGTCCGGCCAGCCGGAACAGGTGGTCGCGCTCGTCGAGGGAGAGATGCAGTCCCTGCGCGATGGAGGCGACCATCTGCTCGGAGGGCTGGGGTCCGCGCTCCCGCTCAAGGCGCGCGTAGTAGTCGGCCGACATGTGGCACAGCGAGGCCACCTCCTCCCGCCGTAGCCCGCTCGTCCTGCGGCGACGCCCACGCGGCATGCCGACGTCCTCGGGTTGCAGCGACTCCCGGCGCAGCCGGAGGAACTCCGCAAGGCCGGTCCGGTCGATCACCATGGGCATCTCCTTTACTCGTGCACCTTTCTACCGGCCGCGCACCCGCGTATCCACGGCCTGTCGATCCCCCTTTGCGACCACCGGCCCGAGCCTCGCCTTCCTTGTCAGGGGATCGGTCGGTCCTGGATATCACCGTCGTCGTCCGCGATGTTGGTGGCAAAGCCCAGTTTCCAGGAGTGAACACATGCCACGCACACCCATCGACCTCACTGTTCCCGACCTGTCCGGCCGGCGCGCTGTCGTCACCGGGGCCAGCGACGGAATGGGGCTCGGCATCGCGACGCGGCTCGCCGCGGCCGGGGCCGAGGTCGTCATGCCCGTCCGTAATCCGCGCAAGGGCGAGGCCGCGCTCGCCACGATCCGGCAACGGGTTCCCGGCGCGAAGGTGTCGCTGCGCGACCTCGACCTGTCCTCGCTCACCTCCGTCGCGGCCCTCGGCCGGACCCTGCTGGACGAGGGCCTGCCCCTTCACCTGCTGATCAACAACGCCGGTGTCATGACCCCGCCCAACCTGCAGCGGACCGCCGACGGGTTCGAGCTTCAGTTCGGCACGAACCACCTCGGGCACTTCGCCCTGGCGGCCCGCCTGCTGCCGCTGCTGCGCGCCGGCCAGGCACGGGTGACCTCGCAGGTCAGCGTCGCAGCGAGGCGGGGTTCCATCAACTGGGACGACCTGGGCTGGGAACGCTCCTACGACGGCATGAAGGCATACAGCCAGTCGAAGATCGCGTTCGGGCTCTTCGGCCTCGAACTCGACCGGCGCAGCCAGGCCGAGGGCTGGGGCATCACGAGCAACCTCTCCCACCCGGGGGTCGCTCCGACGAGCCTGCTCGCCGCCCGCCCCGAGGTCGGACGCGCCGCGGACACCAGGAGCGTGCGCCTGATCCGTGCCCTGTCGGCCCGCGGCATCCTCGTCGGGACCGTGGAGAGCGCGCAGCTGCCCGCCCTCTACGCCGCCACCTCCCCCGACGCCCGGCGCGGCGGCTTCTACGGACCCAGCGGGCCCGGCCACCTGGGCGGCCCGCCCGCAGAGCAGAAGCTCTATGCCCCCTTGCGCGGGGCCGAGGAGGCGGAGCGCGTCTGGCAGGTCTCCGAAGACCTGGTCGGCGTTCGGTTCCAGGGGTAGTCGGGCACGGCCCGCGGACCTCCTCCCGACGAGGTGCACGCCACCGACGGGCGCGGGACGCGTACCCGGGCACATCAGCGGGTACCTTCCGGCCGAACTCTCCTTCGACCGCGTACGCACGGGAAAGGAATGCGCGACAGCCCGTGATCGTTCACGATGGAGTACCACCCGCCGACCTAAGGATCGAGAGCTCGTGAGCAAGGTCCCCCCGATCATCCTGAACAACGGCGTCGAGATGCCCCAACTGGGCTTCGGTGTCTGGCAGGTGCCGGACGACGAGGCGGAGCGAGCCGTCGCCACCGCGCTGGAGGCCGGGTACCGCAGCATCGACACCGCCGCGGCCTACGGCAACGAAGAGGGCACAGGCAAGGGCCTCGCCTCCTCCGGGATCGCCCGTGAGGACCTCTTCGTCACCACCAAACTCCAGAACGGCGACCAGGGATACGACTCGACGCTGCGCGCCTTCGACGCGTCCCTGGGGAAGCTCGGCCTCGACTACGTCGACCTGTACCTCATCCACTGGCCGATGCCGGCCAGGGGCACGTACATCGACACGTACAAGGCCTTCGAGAAGCTCCAGGCGGACGGCCTCGTCAAGTCCATCGGCGTCTCCAACTTCCTCCCGGAGCACCTGGACAAGCTGATCGACGCGACGTCCGTCATCCCGGCCGTCAACCAGATCGAGCTGCACCCGCACCTTCAGCAGGCCGCGGCCCGCGAGTACCACGCGGAGCAGGGCATCGCCACCGAGGCCTGGTCCCCGCTCGGCCAGGGCAGGGGCCTCCTGGAGGTCCCGGCGATCGTGGCCATCGCCCAGAAGCACGGCCGTACGCCCGCCCAGGTCGTCCTGCGCTGGCACCTCCAGCTGGGGAACGTGGTGATCCCCAAGTCCGTGACGCCGTCCCGGATCAAGGAGAACATCGACGTCTTCGGCTTCGCCCTGGACACCGAGGACATCGCCGCGATCAGCGCCCTCAACGAGAACCGCCGCCTGGGCTCCGCCCCGTCTGAGGTCAACGACTGACCGGACCGCCGCACGGCACCAGGACGTGACGGAGCCGCCCACCCGATCGGGTGGGCGGCTCCGTCACGTCCTGCGGGAGAGCGTGCGATGTGGGTGAATTCGGTAGGAAACCGACCCTCGGAAGGGGCCCACGATGCGCGCTCGAACCCTGATCCTCGCCGCGGCCGGCGGCGCCGCCCTGCTCGCCGCCGCGGTCCTCCCGGCGGGCGCCGCCGCCCCCGTGCCGGCGCGGAACGGCCCGGTCGGCGCCGCGGCCCTGCTCGCCGAGGTGACGCACTGCTCGCGGGTCTCGAACGGCCGGTACCGCACCGACGTGGGAACGCCGGCCACGGTCCCGGTGTGCGGCAAGGACGGAGCGGTCTTCTGGAAGGCCGACATGGACATCGACTGCGACGGCCAGGTCACCGCCCGGTGCAACCGCCGCGCCGATCCGTCCTTCCTGGAGCAGACCGCCTTCCGGCAGTCCGACGGCAGGCCGCTGAACTCCGAGAAACTCCCGCACATCGTGGTGCCCGCCCCCGGCACCGTCTGGAACCACACGAAGTCCGAAGTCCGGGGCGGCAGCGTGGCCGCGGTCATCCACGGGGGCCGGATCCAGTACGCGGTCGTCGGTGACATCGGCCCCTCGGCCATCATCGGCGAGGCCTCGTACGCCACCGCCCGGGGCCTCGGGATCGATCCCGACCCCAAGTCCGGCGGGACAGGCTCGGGGGTGACGTACATCGTCTTCACCGACTCCGAGGTCACTCCGATCGAGAGCCCCGGCGCGGCGGCGTCCCTCGGTGAGGAGCTGGCGCGCCGGTTCCTGGCGAGGAACTGAGCGCGCGGAGCGTTACGGCTTCACGCCGACGTACACCGTGAGTGCCGTGAGCACGAACACGTCCGGCCGCTGGAACACGCTCGCCTTGTCGTCCGGGTCGAGGAGCCGGTCGAGGGTGGCGCGGTCGTCCGCGTCGAGGCCTTCGGCGAGTCCGTCGCGGCGGTGGCCGAGGGCGGTGGCGATGAACGCACGGCCCTCGTCGGAGACCGGCGCGGGGAGGTCGAGCAGGAACGTACGGGTCCCGGTGTGCCGCAGCCCGACCGCGGTCAGCAGGGCCGGCCAGTCCTCGACGTCCTCGACGACGGCGCCGGGCAGCTCGGCCCGCATCTGGGCGAACCACTCCTCCTGGATGGCGTCCATCCGGGACTGCAGTCCCGGGCGCCCGATGCCGAAGTCGCGCGGCAGGTACCGCGAGGGCAGGCCGCCCTCCAGCAGCGCGAGGGTGCCGCCCGGCGCGAGCCGGTCGACGAAGCCGGCGAGTGCGCCCCGCTGGTCGCCGACGTGGTGCAGGGACCGGCTCGCCCAGAGAAGATCGGCCGGGTACTCCAGGTCGCCGAGCCCGGCACCGAGCTCCGCCCTCAGCGTGCCGAACCGGTCGGCGATCCCCTGCCGGGCGGCGCGGGCGCGGGCCGCCTCCAGAAGGGCCTCCTCCCCGTCCACGGCGATGACCCGGGCCGCGGAGAACGTGTCGGCGAGCAGGCAGGAGATGACACCGGGCCCGCTGCCCGCGTCCACGACCAGCTCGGGGTCGGGCCGCAGCTCCCGCAGCCAGGCCGCCGCCTGTGTGTAGAGCGGGGTGAACAGCTCGGCCTCCTGCACCAGCATCGGCAGCATCTCCGCGAAGTCGATGTGCGTGTGGGTGTGACCGTGGCCGTGGCCGTGCTGGTGACCGTGTCCGGGACCCTGTTCGTCGTGGTGTTCATGCCCGTGTGCCATGTTCCGAGCCTCTCTTTTCGGGATACCGACAGCGTGCTCCGTCTCTCCCGAAAACAGCTACTCGCCTTGCCGAAACAGCAACAGTCCCCCGCACCCCTCCTTCAGGGGCGCGGGGAACGGCGCAATCTTTTGATCTTTCAGACGACCGAGCGACAAGCGCAGGTCACAGAGCCGGATACGCGTTCTTCATGAGCGCCTGGAACTGCGCGGAGAACCAGTGCCCCGACAGCGGCGCGTTGGCCAGCGCCCCCGACATGTTGTTGTTGTTCCGCGGGTTGCCGGTGTACGTCGGGTCGCACATCCGGTCGAAGCCCTTGCCCTCGTCGTTGTCGATGGCGGTGCTCGACCCGTCCGACTCACCCGGCGGCTTCATCCACACGTACGCGTCGATACCGGTCGCCGGCGCCGCCTGCGGCCGCTCGCCGAGGCCCGCACCCGACTGGTTGCACCAGTTGCCGAGGTGGATGCGCCGGTCGTAGCGCCCTCCGTCGACATAGGTGTCCACGCTGGTCGACGGACCCGCCGCGGTGGGCCGGGCCGTGCCGCCCCAGCCGTTGCGGGAGGTGTCGATCAGCATGCCGATGCCGGAGGGGAAGCCGATCGAGACCAGCTGGGCGCGCATGGCCTGCGCGTACGACTGCTCGTCGACGTACCGGTTCCAGTCGATCCACTTCGACGTACGGACCGACGCCCCGTTCACCGAGTCGTCGACCGTGAAGTAGGCCTCCTTCGTGGCGCTGTAGTTGGCGGTGTTCACGATGAAGCCGTGCACATCCGCGACGGTCGCGCCCTCGGCGGAGGCGGCCTCCTTGAAGAGTGCGGCGGACGGCGCGAAGTTGTCGTCCCAGCCGAGCCAGCCGTGGTGTCCGGCGTCCACGTAGTTGTAGACGTTGGGCGCGTCGCCGAGCTTGTTCAGCGCGTAGCCGACGCCCTTCACGTAGTTGCCGTTCGCCTTCATGGTGTCGCAGTTGGCGGTGGCGGTGGCCCGGGGCGTGACGTTGGTGACGAGGTTGGGCAGCGAGTCGATCTCGACGGTGGTGACGATGCGCAGACCGGCGTACTTGGTGTCCGCGAGGATCGCCGCGATCGGGTCGATGTAGTCGGTCTTGTACTTGTCGATCTCCGTCGGGCCGAGCTCGCCGTTCGAGGCCAGTGCGGCGCAGTCACGGCCGGGCAGGTTGTAGATGACCAGCTGGACGACCAGTTCGTCCGAGCCCTTCTGCGTCAGCGCCGCGTCCAGGTGGTCACGCAGGCCCATGCCGCCGTTCACGCCGTTGATGGCGGCGATCCGGTCGAGCCACACGCCGGTCGGCTGGTTCGCGATCCGGCTGCCACCGGTCTCGGCGGCGGCCTTCGCCTTCCACTCCGGGTTCACGTACACCTTGGCGCCGGCGTACGGGTTGTCCACCCGGCTGCCCGTTCCCGGGTCGGTCGGGTCCGTGGGATCGGTCGGGTCGGTGCCTCCGTCGTCGACGTTGCAGGTCACACCGTCGAGGGTGAAGGCCGTGGGAAGTGCGTTGGTGCCGCTGTAGGTGCCGTTGAAGCCGAAGCTGACCGAACTCCCGGCCCCGAGCGGGCCGTTGTAGCTCTCGTTGGCTGCGGTCACCGCGGTGCCGCTCTGGCTGAGCTTCGCGTTCCAGCCGCTGGTGACCTTCTGGTTGCCGGCGTACGACCACTTCACGGCCCAACTCGACTTGGCCGCGCTGTTGTTGGTGACCGTCACCGCGGTGGTGAAGCCGGTGTCCCACTGGTTCTGCACCTTGTACTCGACGGTGCAGGGGACGGCGGCCGCGCCGACGTCCGGGGGCGTGGCCGCCACGGCGGCGCCCGCGGTCCCGGCGACCAGCGCCAGCGCGGCGAGAAGTGCAGTTCTGGTACGGCTCATGTGCGGGATGTCCAATCCGTCGAGGGCGCGCACGGATGTTCACGCGGCCCGAAACCGAACGACGCAGTACGGACGCGCCACTACGGACACGTCGACTGATGGAACCGCTCCCACTGGTGCGGACGAAGGTAGCGCCAAGTATTGATGAGCGACAGGGGCATGACACTCTTGATCTTTCGAATCATTTCGACTCTTCAAGCACCTTGACCGCATGCACCCCTCTCCGCACTATGGGAGCGCTCCCACTGGTTCAAGGCTTGTTGCTCCGCCCCCCATCTCCGAGCCGCAAGGAGAGGAACCAGAACATGGCACCCAGACGCGACCACCGCCGTGCGCGGCGGATTTGGACCGCCGTGGTGGCGGCCCTCGCCCTCCCGTTGGCCACGCTCGCGACCGGCACAACTCCTGCGCAAGCAGCGGCAGTTCAGTGCAGTGTCGACTACACGACGAACGACTGGCGCACCGGTTTCACCGCCGAGCTCACGCTCACCAACCGCGGCACGGAGGCGATCAGCGGCTGGACCCTGACCTACGGCTACACGGGCAACCAGCAGCTCACCAGTGGCTGGAGCGGTACCTGGTCGCAGGCGGGCAAGACGGTCACCGCGAAGAACGCGTCCTGGAACGGGACGATCGCGGCCGGGGCCGCCGTGACGACCGGCGCCCAGTTCACGTACACCGGCACCAACACCGCGCCCACCTCCTTCGCGATCAACGGCACCACCTGCGCCGGCGCCCATCAGCCGCCGATCACCGTGCTGACCAGCCCCGCGTCGGGTGCCGTCTACTCCCAGGGTGACGCGGTCCCGCTCGCCGCGACCGCCGCCGCGGCGGACGGCGCGACGATCGGCAAGGTCGAGTTCTACGACGACACGACGCTGCTGGGCACCGACACCAACGCGCCGTACACGCTCTCGGCCGCCGGCCTGGCCGTGGGCAGTCACTCGCTGCTCGCGAAGGCGTACGACAGCCTTGGCGCGTCGGCGGAGTCCACACCGGTCGGCATCACGGTCGCCTCGGGTCCCGCGGTGGTGGCGTCGCCGGCCCAACTCGGCGTCCAGCAGGGCAGGACGGGCACGTACGACGTGAAGCTGTCGACCCAGCCCTCGGCGAACGTGACCGTGACGACGGCCCGCGCGAGCGGCAACACGGGGCTGTCCGTGACCGGCGGGGCGTCGCTCACCTTCACGCCGTCGAACTGGAACACGGCGCAGAAAGTGACCGTCACCGCCGACGCCGCGGGCACCGGTTCGGCGACCTTCGAGTCGACGGCCACCGGGCACGCGAAGTCCGCGGTCACCGTCACCCAGCTCGCCGCGTCGAAGGAGTACGACGCCCGCTTCCTGGAGCTCTACGGGAAGATCACCGACCCGGCGAACGGCTACTTCTCGCCGGAGGGCATCCCGTACCACTCGGTGGAGACACTGATCGTCGAGGCGCCCGACCACGGCCATGAGACGACCTCGGAGGCGTACAGCTATCTGCTGTGGCTGCAGGCCATGTACGGCAAGGTGACGGGCGACTGGACGAAGTTCAACGGGGCCTGGGACATCATGGAGAAGTTCATGATCCCCACGCACGCCGACCAGCCGACCAACTCGTTCTACAACGCGTCGAAGCCGGCGACGTACGCGCCCGAGCTGGACACCCCGAACGAGTACCCGGCGCAGCTCGACTCGGGCATCTCGGTCGGTCCCGATCCGATCGCCGCCGAGCTGAAGAGCGCGTACGGCACGGACGACGTGTACGGCATGCACTGGCTGCAGGACGTCGACAACGTCTACGGGTACGGCAACTCGCCGGGCAAGTGCGAGGCGGGCCCGGCCGACACCGGTCCCTCCTACATCAACACCTTCCAGCGCGGCGCGCAGGAGTCGGTGTGGGAGACGGTGCCGCAGCCGACCTGCGACGCCTTCAAGTACGGCGGGACCAACGGCTACCTGGACCTGTTCACCAAGGACGCGTCCTACGCCAAGCAGTGGAAGTTCACCAACGCCCCGGACGCCGACGCGCGTGCCGTGCAGGCCGCGTACTGGGCGGACGTCTGGGCCGAGGCGCAGGGCAAGGGCTCCGAGGTGTCGGCGACGGTGGGCAAGGCGGCGAAGATGGGCGACTATCTGCGCTACTCCATGTACGACAAGTACTTCAAGAAGATCGGCAACTGTGTAGGTCCGTCGACCTGCCCGGCGGGCACCGGCAAGGACGCCTCGCACTACCTGCTGAACTGGTACTACGCGTGGGGCGGCGCCACCGACACGTCGGCCGGCTGGGCCTGGCGCATCGGCTCCAGCCACACCCACGGCGGCTACCAGAACCCCCTGGCGGCCTACGCGCTCAGCTCGTACGCCGACCTGAAGCCCAAGTCGGCGACCGGACAAGCGGATTGGGCCACGTCCCTCGACCGGCAGCTGGAGTTCTACCGCTGGCTGCAGTCCAGCGAGGGAGCCATCGCGGGCGGTGCGACCAACAGCTGGCAGGGCCGCTACGCGACACCGCCCTCCGGTACGCCGACCTTCCACGGCATGTACTACGACGAGAAGCCCGTCTACCACGACCCGCCGTCCAACCAGTGGTTCGGCTTCCAGGCGTGGTCGATGGAGCGGGTCGCCGAGTACTACCAGCAGACGGGAGACGCGGACGCCAAGGTCGTCCTCGACAAGTGGGTCGACTGGGCGCTGTCCCACACCACGGTCAACCCGGACGGTTCCTACCGCATCCCCAGCACCCTCCAGTGGTCTGGCAAGCCGGACACCTGGAACGCGTCAAGTCCCGGCGCGAACACGGGACTTCATGTCACCGTCGCCGACTACACGAACGACGTCGGCGTGGCGGCTGCGTACGCCAAGACGCTGACGTACTACGCCGACCGCTCCGGTGACACCGAGGCGGGCACGACGGCGAAGGCGCTGCTCGACGGCATGTGGGCGCACAACCAGGACGCGCTGGGCATCGCGGTCCCGGAGACGCGCACCGACTACAACCGCTTCGACGACGCCGTGTACGTCCCGAGCGGCTGGACCGGCACGATGCCGAACGGGGACGCCGTGAACGCGTCGTCGACGTTCGACTCGATCCGCTCGTTCTACGAGGACGACCCGGCCTGGTCGAAGATCGAGTCCTATCTGGCGGGCGGGGCCGCGCCCTCGTTCACGTACCACCGGTTCTGGGCCCAGGCGGACATCGCCCTCGCCATGGGCTCGTACGCGGAGCTTCTCGAATAGCCCCGTCGCGGCTCCGTGTACAGCGGGAGGGCGCGAGCCGAAAGCGGCCCGCGCCCTCCTTGCGCGCTCTGCCCTCCCTGTGCGTTCTACGGGGTGTAGATCGTCGGTCGTGGTGCCGTCGGCATGCCGTTTCCTATGTAGAAGCTCGGGTGCGGGGGCTGGTTGTAGGCGGTGTTCTGCCAGGCGATGCCCGTGCGGTACATCGTGTCGTGGAGCAGGGTCGTGATCTTCGTGGTGGTCTCGGTCGGGGTGGAGTAGACGCGCAGCGCCGTGTTGTCGCCGGTCGCCCAGACGACCTCCTCGCGCCAGTCGCCGAAGAGGTCACCCGAGAGGGCCGGCGTCGCCTTGGTGCCGTTGCCGGAGTGGACGGAGGCGCCGGTCAGCAGGCGCGTGTCGGAGGACGTGCCGTACTTGTCGATGTGGGTGCCGTCGAGGAGTTCGCGCGTGGTGTCCCCGTCCCACCACGACAGGAAGTTGACGGAGGACGGTTCGCGGCCCTTGGTGGCGCCGGCCTCGTCACGGATGCCGGTGTCGGAGGCCGACCAGACCTCCGCGCCGTCGTTGCCCGCGTAGATGTCCCCGGCCACTCCCCTGCCGTTGTCGCAGCAGGCGGCGAGCTGCCAGCGAACGGAGCCACTGGCGGGGTTGATGTACAACTCGGCGGGCTGGGAAGTGGATTCGGAGACCTTGAAGTACTCCAGGCCCGAGGTCGCCGGGTCGAGGTCACCCAGGTGCTGGGCGTCGCCGTGCCCGGTCTTCGTGGTCCACAGGCCGTTGCCGTTGTCGTCGACGGCCATCGCCCCGTAGACGATCTCGTCCTTGCCGTCGTTGTCGACGTCCCCGACGGACAGGCTGTGCGAACCCTGGCCGTCGTAACCCTTGCCGGTGTTGGTCGACGAGCTGCTGTCGAAGGTCCAGCGCCGGCTGAACGCCCCGCCGCGCCAGTCCCAGGCGGCGATCACCGAGCGCGTGTAGTAGCCGCGCGCCATGACGAGCGAGGGCCGGGCGCCGTCCAGATAGGCGGTGCCCGCGAGGAACCGGTCCACGCGGTTGCCGTACGAGTCGCCCCACGACGAGACAGTGCCGCGCGCCGGTACGTAGTCCACGGTCCCCATCGCCTTGCCCGTCTGGCCGTTGAACATGGTCAGATACTCGGGCCCGGTGAGGATGTAGCCGCTGGAGTTGCGGTGGTCGGCGGAGGAGCTGCCGATGACCGCGCCGGTTCCGTCGACCGTGGCGTCGGCGGTCTTCGCGGCCACCTCGGCCTTGCCGTCACCGTCGTAGTCGTACACCTGGAACTGCGTGTAGTGGGCGCCGGAGCGGATGTTGCGCCCGAGGTCGATGCGCCACAGCCGGGTGCCGTCGAGCTTGACGCCGTCGATGATCGTGTTGCCGGTGTAGCCGGACTGGGAGTTGTCCTTGGCGTTGGTGGGCTGCCACTTGAGGACGAAGTCGAGCGCGCCGTCGCCGTCGAGGTCACCGACCGAGGCGTCGTTGGCCTCGTAGGTGTACGCGACACCGTCGGGGGTCGTGCCGCCGGCGGGCGGGGTGATGGGGACGTCCTTGTATCCGGTACGGAACTGGATCGCGTGCACCGAGTCGCTCTGCTCCACGCCGCCCACGATCGCGCGGACCGTGTAGTCGGCCTGGGCCGGCCCGCCGGAGTGGAAGTAGTTCGTCGAGCCGGTGACCGGGGCCGAGTTGACCAACGTACCCGCCCGGTAGACGTTGAACGACACGTCGTTCGGGTCGGTGCCGAGCCAGCGCCAGCTGACCAGGTTGCCCGCGTCGGTGTGGACGCTGACGACACCCCGGTCGAGTTTCTCGGCCTGGCGGGCGGTCGCGGCCTGGGCCGGTGACGCGGTGACCGTGGTGAGACCGGCGGCGGCGAGGGCGCCGGCGAGCAGGGTGGAGAGGAGGAGACGGGTCCTGCCGCGTCTGCGATGCGGGTGCTGCACGGGGGGTACCTCCCTTGAGGGGCAGACGGTTCTGCTACCTCAGTCGCCGCTGCCGGCACGGGAGTTGCCGCGTTTTAGCAAGCGCTCTCTATCGGTCGGCGCGACGAGCGGCCGGACCCGGTTTCCGGAACGCCCGCAGCGTGAACTCCGGTTCCCGGCGCGGGACATGCTGCTCCGGGAGCTGTTCCAGACGGGTCGCCAGCTTTTCGGTGAGGGGCGCGCCCGGCGGCAGCAGGGTGTACCAGCCGCGCCGCAGGTCGGCCGCGGCCTGTACGGGGGACCGGCCCTGGCCGCAGCCGCGGAAGCTCGCCCGTCCCACCGGGAGCAGTGCGTGCCGGCCGGCGTACGAGGCCACGAGGTCGGAGCGGTCGCGCGCGGTGCGACGGGGGCGCGGCGCCAGCACGGCGTCGATGTCACTGCTCACGTCGTGCGAGGCGGCCTTGTCGACGGTCGTGACGAAGACGCCGCCGGGGCGCAGCACCCGGGCCGCCTCGGCAACGACCCGCTCCGCGTCGTCCAGCAGGTGCAGCAGCCAGACCGCCGAAACGGCGTCGAACGACTCGGCGGGAAAAGGGAGTTGACGGATGTCGGCGAGCACCACCCGGCCCGGTACGCGCGCGGCGGCCCGCCACAGCATGCCGTACGCCGCGTCGGCGCCCGTCACGTCGAGACCGGCCGCGGTGAGCCGACGGGTCACGATGCCGGTGCCGCAGGCGACGTCCAGGAGGGTGCCGGTGCCTTCGGGGAGCAGTCCGAGCACGGCGTCGGCGGCTGCCGCGGCGCGGGGTTCGCCGCCTCGTGACGCGTCGTACCGCTCGGCCTCCTTGTCGTAGTCGAACACCAGCGTGCTCACCTGGCGCCGTGCCCGGTGGCGAGTTCCTCGACCCGGCCGGCCAGCTCGAAGTCCTTCTCGGTGACGGCGCCGCCCACGCTGTGCGTGTTCACGGTGAGGGAGACGGTGTGATAGCTGAGTGTGAGGTCGGAGTGGTGGTCCAGCTCGTCCTGCGCCTGGGCGATGTGCACGACCAGGGCCGCCGCAGCGAAGTGGGAGTCCAGCCGGTAGGAGCGGGCGAGCCTGTCCCCGTCGAGGGACCAGCCGGGCAGTTCGGCGAGCCGGTCCTCGATCTCCTTCTGCGACAGCGGTGCGACGGGCATGATCGCGCTCCTTCCATGACGTCCGGATCTCCTCAGCGTGCCACAATCCGGCGCGGCCGGCAGCTGCCTCAGCAGCCGCGACGGCCTGGTGTTCTGACGTCCGTACACTCACCGTGCCGGGTGCCACCGGGGCCGTCGATCACCGGCGCGGTGGCGGCGAGGCAGCAAGGGGGTGGCGGCGAAAACCTTGATCATGTGAGGGTTTCGCGGGAGCATGGCACACTTCTCGCCATGTTCGGCGCTTGGGGAGGCGTGGTGTGAGTGAAAGACGTCCTGCCCCGACCGTGGGTCAGGTGGTATTGGGGAGACGGCTCCAGGAGCTGCGGGAGGCATCCGGCCTGAAGCGGGACGAGGCCGGGCGGATGCTGCGGGTGACAGGTGCGACCGTTCGGCGGATGGAGATGGCCGAGGTCGCGCTGAAGATCCCGTATGTCCAGGTGCTCCTGTCGGCGTACGGCGTGCCCGAGGAAGAGATCGCAGGGTTCGTCCGGCTGGTCGAGGAGGCGAACGAGCCCGGCTGGTGGCAGCGCTTCCACGACGTCCTGCCCGACTGGTTCAGCCTCTACGTGAGTCTGGAGGGGGCGGCCTCGATCATCCGGTCGTACGAGCCGCACTTCGTGCCGGGGCTGCTGCAGACCGAGAGCTACGCCCGTGCCGTCCTGGCGGCGGGCACGGTGGGGCAGGCGGGCGCCGAGGAGATCGCACGCCATGCGTCCCTGCGGATGGCCCGGCAGAAGCTGCTCACCGGGGACCGTCCGCCCCACCTATGGGTGATCATGGAGGAAACGGTCCTGCAGCGGCCGGTCAGCATCCACTCCGAGGTGATGGCGGACCAGCTGGACCATCTCCTGGCGGTCGCCGAGTACGACCACATCACGTTGCAGATCGCCGAGTTCTCGGCCGGCCCGCACCCGGGGACGTACGCGCCCTTCGTGCTGTTCCGGTTCGCGGAGCCGGAGCTGCCGGACATGGTCTACACCGAGTATCTGACCGGGGCGCTCTACCTGGACTCCCGCGCGGAGGTGGCCGCGCACCTGGAAGTACTGGACCACATGGCGACCGGCGCGGCTTCCGCGCAGCGGACCAGGGAGATGATTCTGGCGCGCCGGGCGGACTTCTGACGGGCGCTCCGCGGTGCGCTCCGCGGTTAGCGGGGAGGGCTTTGGGGGGCTTGCTGTCGTGTGTTGGCTTGCGGTTGTCGTGGGCTGGGCGCGCAGTTCCCCGCGCCCCTTGGGGGGCCGGCGCCCGTTGTCGGCTGACCGATTGTCGTGGGCTGGGTGCGCCGTTCCCCGCGCCCCTGGGGTGCTGATCGGCGGGACCCTCAGGTCGTGTCGCCCTTCGTGGCGCCGGGTTTGGTGTCGGGCTCCTCGTCCACGATCTCCGCGTCCACCACGCCCTCCTCGTCCCCGGGCCGGGGCTGCTCGGTGCCGTTGCCGTCCTGGTTCTGGTCGTGGTCCTGGTCCTGCGGGGGTGACTGCTGGGCCTGGGCGTACATGGCCTGGCCCAGTTTCTGGCTGACGGTGGCGAGTTTTTCGACGCCGGTGCGCAGGGTGTTCGTGTCGGTGCCGGCCCGGTCGTCCAGGAGTTCCCGCAGCTCGGTGATCGCGGTCTCGACCTCCGCCTTGATGTCGGCCGGGACGCGTTCGTCGTTCTCCCGGACGAACTTCTCCGTCTGGTAGACGAGTTGCTCGGCCTGGTTGCGGGTCTCGGCGGCCTCTCGGCGCCCCCGGTCCTCGTCGGCGTACTGCTCGGCCTCGCGCATCATGCGGTCGATGTCGTCCTTGGGGAGCTTGGAGCCGCCCGTGACGGTCATCTTCTGCTCGCGGCCCGTGGCGAGGTCCTTCGCCGAGACGTGCATGATCCCGTTGGCGTCGATGTCGAAGGCGACCTCGATCTGCGGCAGCCCGCGCGGCGAGGGCGGCAGCCCGGTGAGGTCGAAGACGCCCAGCTTCTTGTTGTAGGCGGCGATCTCCCGCTCGCCCTGGAAGACCTGGATGCCGACGGACGGCTGGTTGTCCGTGGCGGTGGTGAATATCTCCGAACGCCGCGTGGGAATGGTCGTGTTGCGCTCGATGAGCTTGGTCATGATGCCGCCCTTGGTCTCGATGCCCAGGGACAGCGGGGTGACGTCGAGCAGCAGGACGTCCTTCACGTCGCCGCGGATGACGCCCGCCTGGAGCGCCGCGCCGAGGGCCACGACCTCGTCCGGGTTGACGCCCTTGTGCGGGTCCTTGCCGGTGAGTTCCTTGACCACCTCGGTCACCGCGGGCATCCGGGTGGAGCCGCCGACGAGGATGACGTGGTCGACCGCCGAGAGCTGCACACCGGCGTCCTTGACCGCCTGGTGGAAGGGTGCCTTGCAGCGTTCGAGCAGGTCGGCGGTGAGCTCCTGGAACTGAGTACGCGTCAGCTTCTCGTCGAGGTGCAGCGGGCCGTCCCCCGTGGCGGTGATGTAGGGCAGGTTGACGGTCGTCTCGGTGGACGAGGACAGCTCGATCTTGGCCTTCTCCGCGCCCTCGCGCAGCCGTTGGAGCGCCATCTTGTCCTGGCCGAGGTCGATGCCGTACGCACCCTTGAAGCGCTTGACGAGGTGCTCGACGATCCGCTGGTCCCAGTCGTCGCCGCCCAGCCGGGTGTCACCGTTGGTGGCCTTGACCTCGATGACGCCGTCGCCGATCTCCAGCAGGGAGACGTCGAACGTGCCGCCGCCCAGGTCGAAGACGAGGACGGTCTGCTCCTCGCCGCGGTCGAGTCCGTACGCGAGGGCCGCGGCCGTCGGCTCGTTGATGATCCGCAGGACCTTGAGGCCCGCGATCTCGCCGGCCTCTTTGGTGGCTTGCCGCTGACTGTCGTCGAAATGGGCGGGCACCGTGATCACGGCGTCCGTGACGTCCTCGCCGAGATACGCCTCGGCGTCCCGCTTCAGCTTCTGCAGCACGCGCGCGGAGAGTTCCTGCGCGCGGTAGCGGGTGCCGTCGACCGTGCCGCTGTCGGGGAACCGCCAGTCCGGGTCCCCCATATGGCGTTTGACGGAGCGTGCCGTGCGCTCGACGTTCGTCACGGCCTGCCGTTTGGCGACCTCGCCGACGAGCACCTCGCCGTTCTTGGCGAAGGCCACCACCGAGGGGGTGGTGCGTGCGCCCTCGGCGTTGGTCACGACCGTGGGCTCGCCCCCTTCCAGTACGGCCACCACCGAGTTCGTGGTACCGAGATCGATCCCGACCGCACGTGCCATGTCCGTCCCCTTCCGTCCGGTCCTGCTCGGTCCTTCCCACGGTCCTTCCCGTGTTCCATCAGAAAACTTGAGTGTCTCCCTGTCAATGGGACAAGCGCATCCAACTGACTTGTACCGGCCTGGACATGACGATGCCGCGCCCTCCTGCGGGGGACGCGGCATCGGCACGGTGACGGGTGTCGCAACAGACGGGTGTCAGGCGAGCTTCGCCGTCAGCGTGATCGTCGTGCCCGTCAGCGCCTGGCTGACCGGGCAGTTCTTCTTGGCGTCCTCGGCAGCCGCGGCGAAGGCTTCGTCGTCGAGGCCCGGCACCGTGCCCTCCACCGTGAGGTGGATGCCGGTGATGCCCTCACCCGGCTGGAACGTGACGTCCGCGGAGGTGGTGAGCTTGGTGGGCGGGGTGCCCGCACCGGCGAGGCCGTGCGAGAGCGCCATGGAGAAGCAGCTGGAGTGGGCGGCGGCGATCAGCTCCTCGGGGCTGGTCTTGCCGTTCGCCTTCTCGGCACGCGACGGCCACGACACCGGCTGCTCGCCGATGCCGGAGGAGTCGAAGGTGACGACTCCGTTGCCTTCGAGCAGGTTGCCTTCCCAGACGGTGTGTGCGGAGCGCGTTGTTGCCACGATGATTCCCTTTCGACAAGGTCCCGGTTCCGGGGTCCGTGGCACCATCCGATCACACTCGCGCTCAGCGCACGCGAAAGACCGGTCCCCGTGCGGTGAACGGCAGTGACGAGCCCTGCGGAATCAGGTAGGCGTGCTCGCGGCGGACCCGCAGGACGTCGCAGTAGCCGTCCGTGATGATCAGGACCGGGGCGCCCGTCGGGAAGTCCTTCGCCCGGTGCAGGACGTCGACGCCGGGCTGCAGAACCGTGCCGCCGCGGCCGTGGACGCGGACCCGGCCGGCGATCTCGGTGACGGGAAGGAAACCCGCGTCGTGCGGGGCCGCGTCGCAGAAGACGACGCGCGCGGCGGGTACGTCCCGGGCCTCGGCGTACGAGGCGATGGCGCCCAGCGCCTTGCCGAGCAGGGTGCGGTCCATGGAGCCGGAGGTGTCCAGGACCACGCCGAACGTGCAGCGGGCGATCTCCTCGGGCGGGAAGTAGCGTCCCGCGCGCGGGATGTCGGGGGTGGCGGCCTGCCGGCGCGACGGGCGCGCGTAGGTCCGCAGCGGCTCGGGGCGCGGCACGAACTCGTCGAACCAGCGGGCCAGTCGCGCGTCCCAGGGCAGCGGCGGATGACTGAGCGCGCGGATCTCCTCGACGAGGCCGCCGGGCAGGTAGCCGCGCTCCTGCCGCTCGTGCATGTCCAGGCCCTGGGCGAGGCCGCGGCGGTAGAACTCGTCGAGGTCGACACAGTCGCGGGGCGGGCCGAGGGGGCCGCCGAGGATGTCGCCCACTCCCTTGCCGCGCAGGGTGGCGAGCCGTCGGTGGCGGCGCAGGTCGGTGGCGATCCGGTCGTAGACCTCCTCGGCGGAGAGGTACCTCAACTCCTCGTCGTACAGCAGCCCTTCGGGCATCAGGCCGACCTGCATCTCGACCAGCCAGGCGTTGACGACGTAGTCGCAGGCGACGTTGAAGAGGTACGGGTCACGGGCGCCGCAGCGGTCGCCGTGACGCAGCGCGGCGTGCAGCATCTCGTGGGCGAGGACGAACCGCCACTCCTCGTCCTCGTACTGACGCAGCGGGTTGATGTAGATCTCGGCGGCCCCCGGGTCGACCGCGGCGACGGAGATGCCGTGCGCGCGGGCGAGTTCGGCGTCCGCGACGATCGTGATGCCGGCCGCGATGCCGCCGAGCAGGGGATACGAGGACACGAACCAGCTCAGCGCCCGCTCCCACGGCTGCCGCGGGGTGATGCCGCCGCGCATCGAGTCGCGCCGGCCGCCCGCCATGTCCATCGCGGCGGACACGGTGCGCGTCAGCGCGTGGGCGAAGGCGAGCTGCCAGTCCGGCGCGGTGCCTCCCCGCCAGGTGTCCCAGGTCACCAGCAACTGGTCCGGCTCACCACCCGCCGTGCCGCAGCGCTCGTACACGGCGGGCACCCCGGCGCCGTCGCGGCGCCAGCGCGCGGCGAGCTGCTCCTCGTCGCCGTCGGGGTACGCCATCGGCAGGTCCGCGGGCGTCAGGCCGATGGGGAAGCCGAGCAGGAAGCGGTTGACGACGACGCAGCGGGCGGCAAGGTCGAAGCTGTCGGGCTGTTCCCTGGCCTTGTGGTGCGCCGGGACATGCCCGAAGCCGAGGTGGAGGGCGGCGTGCGCGACCGCCCAGGCCCAGGCGTCCGGGTCGGCCCGGCGCTCCGGGTGCACATGCAGTACGCCGTCGGAGTCGACGCGGACGAGCCCGTCACGGGGCGACTGTGCGCAGTCCTCCTGGCGGCAGACGCTGAACCCGATGGCGGCCAGCGCGCGGTTGGCGCGCACCAGCCGCATTCCCTCGGCGAACGCCTCGGCGGCCAGGTCCTTCTTCTTCTTGGACTGCTGCTGCTTGCTCGCACGGCTCACCTGCGGGCCTCCACCAGGCGCGGCATGTCGCGGGCCGCCTCCACGAGGAACCAGGCGGGCAGGACGGGGTTGCCGTCCTCGTCGGAGGCGATGACGCTCTGCGCGACCTCCACGGAGATCTCGGCGAGCTGCACGAGCAGCGACTTCGCGCGGTACGCGGTCTGCCGGCCATTCGCCGAGGCGTGCTCCTTGCTGGCCGGCAGCTCCTTGACGAGGCGGCCCCGGAAGGACTCGGCGAGGTAGTACAGCAGGTCGCGGTCCTCGACGCGGTGCGGCCAGCGGGCCTCGCCCTTGATGATCGACTCGATGCCGAACCGGCTGCGGACGATCTTCACATAGCCGCAGAAGGCGACCGCGTGCGCGGGTGTCAGCGTGCCGTGCGCGATCACCTTGAGCGTCGGCTCGTCGAGCGTCGGACCGAAGGAGCGCAGGGCGTCGGAGAGCATGTGCCAGGAGCGCGGGGTGGAGAACGGCTCCTCGGTCTTCGGCGGCTTGGACCACAGGTGGTCGGGCCGGTCGGTGAGGTGGTCGAGCACCCACGGGTGGATGTCGTTGGCCGCCGCCCACACCAGCCAGTCCTTCGCCGAGGCCTCCAGATGTACGTGGGTGAGCCGGTTGACCAGCGCCGACGCGATCGGGCGGGCCAGCGCGTTGTCCGTCGAGCGGTTGCCCGCGCCGATCACGATCGAGCCCTCCGGGAGCTCGTAGTTGCCGATGCGGCGGTCGAGGATCAGCGAGTAGAAGGCCTTCTGGACGTCCGGCGTCGCGGCGTTGAGCTCGTCGAGGAACAGGCAGTACGGCTCGTCGCGGGCGATCGCCTCCGGCGGGCAGAAGACCGAGCGGCCGTCGCGGATCTGGGGTACGCCGATCAGGTCCTCCGGCGCCAGCTGCGTACCCAGCAGGCTCACGCACTCCAGTCCGAGCGACTCGGCGAACTCCCTGACCAGGGAGGACTTTCCGATGCCCGGGGCACCCCAGAGAAAAACCGGCCGCACGGTCGCGAGACCGAGCAGCAGCTCCGGTATACGGGTGGGAGTGACGGTGACGGCTGCCTGCACGCAATGGCTCCTGCGGGTTGTTCGAATGTCCGGCACGGACAGTGTGTGCGGTTCGGGTCCCGCCCCGCAGCTCATTTTCCGCGGGTGCGTGGGGGCTGGTCGCGCAGTTCCCCGCGCCCCTTAAAAGCAGGGGCTACCGCCCCCGAAGACGAAAGACAGGGGCGCAGCCCCGTCTTTCAGGGGCGCGGGGAACTGCGCGACCAGCCACATACGGCCCGCAGCCGATCACCCGGCAGGCGGCAGGCGGCGGGGCTGTCTAGGCCGCCCGCCGGTCGTCGAGGGCTGCACCCTCCACAGGTACCTGCGGCCCGTCGCACTCCCGCAGCCACCGGCGCAGCACCCGGTGCACCTGCTCGGCGCCCACCAGTTCCCCGCTGTCCTCGCCGTCCGACACCGGCGCCGACAGGGCGAGCGGCGACATCAGGAAGGGTCGCCCCTGCGCTCCGCCGAGACCGCCGTGCGAGCCGATCTGCTCCTCGAACGCGAGGACCTCGCCCTCCTCGGGGTCGTACCAGGAGTTGACCATGATGTCCGCGGCGTGCGGGAACGTGTGCGTGCGGCGTACGGCGTCGGCGGCGCCGGGCCCGAACTCCGCGAGCGGGCCCGGGTTCTCGTCGAGTTCGTCCAGCGGGATCTCGGCGCCGTGCGCACCGAGCACGAGTCCGCCGTGCTCCTCGCTGCGCACAAGCACGAATCCGATACCGGGATGGTTGGCGAGTGTGGTCAGCAGTGCCGGATGCCGGTCGTCGATCTCCTCGCGGCTCATCCGGTGCGGCACGTCGGGGAAGGACACCAGGCCCAGGTTGCCGGAGGCCAGCACGACGGGTTCCGACGGGGCACGGGTCGGGCGGTACTGTTCACCGCCCTCCTCCACGGGCCTGCGCAGCGCGGCCCGGACCGCCGCCCTGGCCTCGGCGCCGCTGTGCGTGCGCCGGGCCTTGCGGGGCACGGGCAGCCCGCAGCCGGCCCGGACCAGCTCGCCGAGGCCGAGGCCGTAACGGGCGCGGAAGGTCTCGCCGGGGCTCTGGCCGTGGTCGGAGAGCAGCACGACGCGGTACGCGCGCGGGGCGTGCTCGGCGACCTGCGCGATCAGGGCGAGCGAGCGGTCCAGGCGCTGCAGGACCTTCTCGGCGTCCCGGCTGCGCGGGCCGGAGTGGTGTGCCACCTCGTCGTACGCGACGAGGTCCGCGTAGACCGCGGCGCGGCCGGCGAACATGTCCCCGATCACCGCCGCGACGACGACGTCCCGCTCGACGACGGTCGCGAAGGCGCGGATGAACGGGTAGAGGCCGCCGCGGCCGACACGCGGGCGCCGCTTCTTGAGGCGGGCCCGGGTGGACTCGCCGATCTCACGGCCGACGTCGGCGACGAAGGACATGGCGGTACGGACGGCGTTGGCCGGGTCGGAGAAGTACGCGAAGTAGCCCGCCCGGGAGCGGTTCTCCCGGCCCCGCCTGGCGGCCACGGAGAGCACCAGGGCGAGTTGCTCGGCGCCACCGCTGAAGAGGTTGCCGCGGCTCGCGCCGTCCACGGTGAGCAGGCCGCCGTCGCCGGTGTGCGCGACGGCCCGGCGCTGGAGTTCCGCGGCACTGGTGGGCCGGTTGCAGACCACGATCTCCCGGGTGTCCTTCTCGTACCAGCGGAAGGCGGGGACGTCGTGATTGGAGCCGTGCAGGATGCCGAGCTGACTGGCGCCGGTCTGGCTGGACCAGTCGGTACGCCAAGGGGTGAGACGGTGGGTGGTGCGGTGCCCCTGTCCCCCGTGTCCTCCCTGTCCCCCTTGTCCCTCACCGAGCCAGGCGGCGACGGTGGGCATGAGACCGCGTCCGACCGCGTCCACGAGCACGTCGTGACCGACTCCGTCGAACTGGAGGAAGACCGCGCCGGGGGTCGGCAGGACGCCGGCCGACGGGGCCCGTCTGCGGCGGCGGTCGGACAGCCGGTACAGCCTGCGCCGGTACGCGTCGTCGTCCCGTACGGCCAGGGCGCCGCCGGTGGCCGAGGCGACCGCCGACATCACCGCGGCGACCACCACCGCGGTCTCCGGGGCCACCGTGCTCTGTCCCGAGGGGTCGAGGCGCAGGGCGAGGAGCAGGAGCGAGCCGTTCAGGAAGAAGACGAGCACCGCGAGGACGAAGGCGGGGACGAGGAGCAGGGCCCGGACGAGGACGGGCCACACGACGGAGGAGAGGATGCCGAAGGCTCCGGCGCCGAGTGCGGCGGTGGCGCCGATACGGGTGGCGCTGTCCCCGTCGGCGGACTGGAGCCTGAAGTCCGGCAGGATCCCGGCGAGCACCAGCATGGTGACCGTGGACACCGCCCATACGGCGACGCTCCGCCAGACCGCGCTGCCCACCCTCCGCCATCGTTCCCCGCCCACGTCACACCCGCCTCACATCCACGCCCGCCCTCCTGCCGACGGCCCCGGCCCCACCCTCCCACACGCCGCCCAGGACCCATTCGGCGTCCTTCAGGGCGGCGCCCTTGAGGGGCGCGGGGAACTGCGCGACCGGCCACGGACGGCCCGCAGCCGCTCGACAGGCGACTCAGTGCTCGCTGCCGGACAGGCAAACGGCGCATGGGACCTGCGGAACGCGCGGAGCGCTCAGCGGCCGTCGTACCCCGCCGTCGGCATCGACAGCCGACGGTGCACCCGCGCCTTCATCTGTGCGTCGTACGCGGGTTCCGCGTGCCCGACCGTCTCGACCCGTACGCCGCGGCGGGCGCACTCGGCGGTGAACTCGTCGACCGAGGCGAGCGCCCCCTCCAGAACCCGGCGGCTGGGCGCCACGAACAGATCCACGAGACCGGCCTCGGCGTCCTCCCAGAGCGCGCAGTGGTCGGGCCGCAGCCCTCGCAGCAGCAGTTCCCGGGTGACCACGTAGCCCCGCTCCGCCGCCCAGCGCGCGCACATGGCGTGCTGGCTGCGGGAGTCCACCAGAAAGGGGTCCTCGTCCAGCTCCTCCAACGGCGTCAGGCTGGCGATCGTCGTCACGCGAAGCATGCCGGAACTACGGCGTGTGCCTCCCATGGTGTCCCCCCTCACCTCCGGGTTTCGTCGCCGACCCTACTCCTGCCCGTAGGCTCGGGGGGAGTCGCGCGAGGGAGGCAAAGGAGTGCCGGTGGAGATCACCTGGTGGGGTCACGCCACCTGCACGGTCGAGGACTCGGGAGTGCGCGTGCTCACCGACCCCCTCTTCGTACGCCGGCTCGCGCATCTGCGCAGGCGCCGGGGCGCGCCGCCGCCCGCCGAGGCGGCGCTGGCCGAGGTGACGCTCGTCTCGCATCTGCACGCCGACCATCTGCACGTCCCCTCGCTGGCCCGGCTGGCCCCGGGCACCCGGCTGCTGGTGCCGCGGGGTGCCCGGCGCGCGGTGCCCGGGCTGCGCAGACTCGGCCATCTGAAGCTCACCGAGGTGGCGCCCGGCGACCGGGTGCAGGTCGGTGACCTCGCCGTACGGGTCGTCTCCGCGCGGCACGACGGACGGCGGCTGCCGGTCGGGCCGCGTCGTGCTCCCGCCCTCGGCTATGTGATCGAGGGCGAGGCCCGCACGTACTTCGCCGGGGACACGGGTCTGTTCGAGACGATGGCCGAGGAGGTCGGGCCGGTCGACGTGGCGCTGCTGCCGGTCGGCGGCTGGGGACCGCACCTGGGCGAGGAACACCTGGACGCGGGGCGGGCCGCCGACGCGCTGGCCCGGTTGCGGCCGGGCAGCGCCGTGCCGGTGCACTACGGCACGTACTGGCCCATCGGGATGGACTCCGTGCGCCCCCATGAATTCCACGCACCCGGTACCGAGTTCGTGCGTCTGGCCGCCGAGCGTGCGCCCGGTGTGACGGTGCACCTGCTCGAACACGGGGAAAGTGTGCGACCGCGGATCGCTGGGTACCGCTCTTGCCCTGGGGACGCGCCGGCCGGTCGGGGCGACGACGAGCGGGAGGGCGGGGCCCGGTGAGACATGCGCTCGCCGCCGCGGTCACGAGCGTGCCCACGGAGGCCACCCAGCAGGCGCTCGGCTATCCGTCGCTGTTCCTGCTGGTGCTGTTCGGCGCGCTGGTACCGGTGATTCCGACCGGGGCGCTGGTGAGTTCGGCGGCGGTGGTGGCCGTCCACCAGACGGCACCCTTCGCGATGGCGCTGGTCTTCGTGGTGGCGGCGGCTGCCGCCTTTCTCGGGGACCTCGCGCTGTACTGGCTCGGGCGGCGCGGCATGCGGTCGAAGAACGGCTCGCGCTGGCTCGCGGCGATACGCGACCGCGCGCCCGAGGACCGGCTGGCCCAGGCCCAGGAGAAGCTCGCCGACCACGGGGTCGCGGTGCTGGTGCTGTCCCGGCTGGTCCCCGCGGGGCGCATACCGGTGATGCTCGCCTGTCTGATGGCGAAGTGGCCGGTGCGGCGGTTCGCCCGTGGGAACGGGCCGGCCTGTCTCGCGTGGGCCGCGACGTATCAGCTCATCGGGGTGCTCGGCGGCAGCCTGTTCAAGGAGCCGTGGGAGGGAGTGGCCGCGGCGGTGCTGCTGACCGTGGCGATCAGTGTGACGCCGGGGCTGTGGCGCCGGGTTCGGAGCGTGGCGCGGTAGCGGACCGGGCCGAACCCGGCGCCACAGTCATCGGGAAGGTCGCCGCAGGTCGTCGAAGGTCGATCCCAGCAGGCTCAACGCGCTTCTCACGTGCGGCAGTTCCAGAGGTTCCGGTGACCCGAGAGACGCCATGCGCTCGTCGTCGGTCGCCCCGAGGAACGGTTCGGTGGTCAGGCGTACCCGCAGGGCGCCGAGGTCGTCGCCGAAGCGGTGGCCGCCCGGCGCCGGCATGCCAAGACGGGCGGTGAGGAAGTCCTCCAACTCCTGCGCGTCACCGACACCGAGCGCACCGAGCGCGGACCGCAGCGGGCCGAGGTCGGCGTACAGGTGACGGCCCGCGCGCGGGGGCCGGACGAGAGCTCCCGCCGCGACGAGGACCCGGTGGGCGGCGGACGCCACGCCCGCGTGCAGGCGTACGGACGCGGCGAGGCGGTGCGTGATCTCGTCGGGTTCGTCGAGCACGTACGCGGCTGCCGCGGCGACCGGTGCGGCGATCCGGGCGCCGAGCCCGGTGAGGACGTCCAGGACGCGCTCGCGCATCTCGGTGCCGGTGTCGTTGTCGGGGAAGCGGGCGATCGCGGCGGGCCAGCCGGCCGGGAGGAAGGGGCCGGCGAGGTCGGTCAGGACCGTGACCCGCTCCGGCAGCATCTCGGCCGGGCTGAGCAGCACGGTGTCCCGGGGATCATGCAGTGTGTCGCGCCAGGTCTCGTCGCTGACCACGTGCAGGCCCTCGTCCGCGGCGGCCTCCATGGTCTCGTGGACCACTTCGGGCGGCGCGACCGTGGCGGCGGGGTCGTCGGCCACGGACAGGACGAGCAGCCGCGGGTCACCGCCCTCGGCACGCACCCGGCGCACGGTCTCCAGAAGGGCGTACGGGTCCGGGAGCCCGCCGCATTCGGCGGGGGTCGCCACCGGGAAGACGGTGCTGCCCAGCAGCCGGGCCTGCGGCGCCCACCAGGCCGCGCAGGGGCGGGGCACCAGCACGTCACCACCGCCGAGCGCGGCGGTCAGCGCGAGGAGCAGGGCCGGGGCGCCGGGGGCCGCGACGGTCCGGTGGCGGTCTGCGGGCAGTCCGCGCCGGGTCCAGTAGCCGCGGGCGGCGTCCAGGAGCGCGGGGCTCCCGCCGATCGGTTCGGTGTGCGCGCCCGTCGCCGCGGCGGCGAGCCCGGGCGGCAGGGGCAGGCCCTGTCCGGGCAGAGGCGGGCCGTAACGGACAGGCCCGTGCCCGTGCCCTTCCGGATCGGTCCGCCGCATCTGTGCACCTCCGCGCAGGGTCGCTGGACCTGCCGGTCCACGGGCATGCCGGTCTCCGGACGTGCCGGTCCGTGGACCCGGCTTCGTACCCAGTACCCGGTACCCACTAGCCAGTACGCCGTCACCCGCTTCGCCGACTCAGCGGTTCGAGGAGGTCTCCCGGTGGCGCAGCTTGTGGACGGCCGCGCCGAACGCGCCCGCGATGAGGACACCGCCGGACACGAGGGCGGTCGTGGAGTCGTTGAAGGCACCGCCCTCACCGGCGTGCACGCCGTGCCGGCCCTCCGTACCGCGGGAACTGTCGAGGGACACCGTGAAGGACGCGCTCCACTGCTTTCCCTCGCCGCCGTGTGCCCCCGGGCAGACGCCGTCGACGCTCCACTCGGAGGTCCTGCCGACGCTGTCGGGTCCGCCGTCCTGGAAGTTGGCGGTGGGCGCGATACGGGCGGTGCCGCTGTAGACATGCCCGCCCTGTGGCTTCTCCTTGCCCGCCGGGTCGTCATGGCCCCCCAGATCGTCGACGCCGGCCGGGTCGTCCACGCCCGCCGGACCATCGACGCCGCCCGGACCATCCACGCCTCCCGGACCGTCGACGCCTGCCGGGTCCCCGCCTTCCTTGCCTGCGGCCTTGTGCAGTCGCACGGTGCCGTGTTCGAAGGCCTGGGAGGTGGCGTCGATGGTCTCGGGCGGGTGTCCACCGGCCGATTCGCAGGTGACGGAGATGGTGACGCTGCCGCCGGGGGCCACCGTGCGCGGGCTGACCTCGGCCCCCGAGTTCGCGGTCGCGGCCGTCGCGGCGGCGCCGAGTACGAGGGTGGTGAAGGCGGTGGCGGACAGTGCGCGAGCGGTACGGCTCAGCGGCATGGGACTCGGTTCTCCTTCGGCCGTCGGCTGGGACCCCCCACGCCCGGGTACGGCGGCGGAGGCGGGGCACGACCGGCATGCCCCGCAGCCCATCAGAGCCCGCCCGCGGCCCCGGCGCGCGCGGCCGGACACCATTCGTGCCATGCGGACGCCCGAGCGGGTGACACGGCACCACCGCGGCCGTGCACGTCTCAGTGCGCCAAGGAGGCCAGTTGCTGTTCCAGTCCGCGGCCACGGGTCTCCACGATGGCCGCGGCGACCTCGGCCAGCTTGCGGTTGGAGCCCTGTGAGACACGGCGCAGGACCGTGAAGGCGGCGTCCGCGTCGCAGCCCAGCACATGCATGACGATGCCGCACGCCTGGTCGACGACGGGGCGCGTGCGCAGGGCGGCGCCGAGCTGGTCGACCTCGGTGAGGGCCGCGCGGTAGGAGCGGTCGCGGACGAGACCGGTCGCGGCGAGGGCGCCGAGAGCCTGGGCCGGGCCGTGCGGGGCGTCCTCCAGGCCGCCCGCTCGGAAGCTGTACAGGCTGAGGGTCACCGTCAGGCCTGCACGGCGGAAGGGCAGCGTGACGCTGGACCGCACGCCCGCGTCGAGCGCCATGGCCCGGTACTGCGGCCAGCGCTCCTCACGCAGCAGGTCGCCCGACTCGACGGGTCCACCGTGCTCCAGGGCGGCGGGGATCGGGCCCTCCCCCGAAAGGAGCTGCATCGAGACGAGCGTCGCGAGGTCCGGGTGGGTCACCGCGGCCGGCCGCTCCGTACCTCCGTCGGACACCGTGGTACCCGCACCGCAGCAGTCCGTGGTCCAGCGGACGACCTGCTCGGCGAGTTCCGACATCCGACGCCCCGGGAGGGCGGATTCCGGGGACTGTGTCCCACGGTGGCCGAGATGTTCGCTGTCCGGCATTTCTGCGTACCTCCTCTTGCCTGCGCCTTCCCTCTCGACCGGGTGAGAAACGAGGCACCACGGTTCCGGTACCGCCGTCCCGGAGCGCCATGTGACGAGCTACGTTCATCACATGGCCCAGACGGAGGAGTTCGGTGAGGAACTCGCGGATTTCGTGCGCCGTGTCGCGGAGTTGAAAGCGGCACGGAGTGTTCCCGCCGACGACCTGACCGCTGTGCTGGACGCCGCCATCTTCGAACTCGGCCATGTGGCCGACCAGTTGTGGCCGCGGTACGAGCGGCTGACGTCCAGGGGCGCGTCGGACACGTCGTCCGCCGACCGTCAGGAACAGCAGCTCCTCAAAGTGATCTTCCAGCGGCTGCCGCTGCCTGTCGCGCTGATCGACCGGGAGACGGTGGTCCGCAGGCTGAACTTCGCGGCGACCACCCTCACGGGGGTGCGCGCGGGTTACGCGACAGGCCGTCCGTTCACCGGCTTCCTCGCGCACGCCGACCGGGCCGCGCTCCGCTCGCAGACCGCGGCGGTGGCACGGGGCGACGGCGACCGGAGCCTCACCGTCCATCTGCAGCAGAGTCCGTCCGTGCCCGTACACGCGACGCTCACCGGGCTGCGGCCCAGCAGTGAGCCGCGTACGGCGGTACTGGTGGTGCTGCAGACCGCCGGGGCCCGGGCGCCGTCGGCCGAGAACGGCCCAGGGCCGGTGCCGGACCTGGGCGAGACGACGCGGCACGCGGCGCTGATGGACCTCCTGGACATGATGACCACGGCCCTGCTGACCGGGCCCACCGGGTCACGGGCCGCCGTACTGGAGCGGGCGGCGCGGGTGCTGCACGGGCGGTTCGCCGACTGGGTGGTGGCCGACGTGGGGGCCGCACGGCTGCGCCGCACGACCGTCCTCGGCCCCTCGCTCCAGCCGGACCGGGCGAACCTACCGGACCAGTCGGACCAGTCGGAGCTGCGGGCCCCGGATCTGGAGGCGCAGGATCTTGAGGCGCAGGACCCGGCGTCGTGTCCGCTGGTCGTCGAGGCGGCACGGGGTGGTTCCACGGCACTTCAGATACGCCCCGAGGACCCCGACGCCTTCGGCCACGACGCCGCCGGCGCGCCCGTCCTGGTCCGCGCCGACGTCACATCGCTCCTCTGCGTCCCCCTGACCGTCGACGGCGCCGTCCAGGGAGTCCTCACCCTCTTCCGCACAGCGGCCCGCCCGGCCTTCTCCATGGCCGAGGCCCAGGCAATGGACATGATGTCCCGCCACCTGGCCCAGGCCCTGAAGAACGCCCCCCACAGCTAGGCCTCAGAGGGGCGCGGGGAACTGCGCGACCAGAAAACGACGACCCGCAGCCGACCACCGGCCTTCGGACGCGCCCCTCCGCGAACCCGCCGTAGGCGTTACGCGACGTCCCGCATCACCTGGTCCCGCAGCCGGTCGCAGCACCGGCTGATCAGTCGGGAGACATGCATCTGCGAGATGCCGAGCTGTTCGGCGATGCGGCTCTGGGTCATGTCGCGGAAGAACCGCATGTACAGGATGGCCCGTTCACGCTCGGGCAGAGCCTCAAGGCGGGGCTTGACCGCCTCGCGGTCTATCACGACGTCGATGGCCGGGTCGGCCGAGCCCAGCGCGTCGCTCAGCGAGTATCCGTCCTCGCTGCCCGGCAGTTCGGCGTCCAGCGAGAGCGCCGTGAAGCTCTCCAGTGCCTCAAGACCGGTGCGTACGTCGTCCTCGCTCAGCTGCGCCTGCTTGGCGATCTCAGCGATCGTGGGCTGACGCCCTGAGATGGTCTGGGACAGGTCCTGACGGGCGAAGCGGACGCGGTTGCGCAGGTCCTGGACCCGGCGCGGCACGTGCAGGGTCCACATGTGGTCGCGGAAGTGACGCTTGATTTCACCGGTGACGGTCGGCACGGCGTAGCTCTCGAAGGCGTTCCCGCGCTCGGGGTCGTAGCGGTCGACGGCCTTGACCAGGCCGAGCGCCGCGACCTGCCGCAGGTCCTCGAAGCTCTCACCGCGGCTGCGGAACCGGCCGGCCAGCCGCTCCGCCATGGGCAGCCAGGCCTCGATGATCCGGTCGCGGAGGTCGTCGCGCCGTCGGCCAGGAGGCAGTGCGGCGAGTTCGCGGAAGTCCGCCGTGGTGTCGGGGGCGTCGTCGTGCGGGTGGTGCCCGGCGCTCGCGTGAGTTCGCATGGTGCGTGCAACTCCCTTGAGGGGTGCCTTGGTTGGTGGTCAACCGTGGGAGCGCACCCCTGAGCCGGACGGGCACACCCGTGGGCGGGGGACACACCATTCCCACGGACGTGCCTCCTGTCCGAAGCACTGGGTATTCGCCTGCCCCACACGTCGCGGAGCAAACACGGGAGCCGGCCGGAGCCGGTCGTCCGCTCCGCGTCCGGCACCGGACGCTTAGCCCGCCGTCTCAGGGGTACTGCGGGCCACGTCGACGTCACACCGACGTGGCCCGCGGTCCCGTATCCCCGGTCCGCAGCGGCCGGAGAGCGCTGGAAAGGTCCACAGCATGGCTGTTTTCGTGAGGGAAGTCATGACGCCTGTCGTCGTCTCGGTCCGTCCGGACGCCTCGCTCGTCGAAGCGGCTCAGCTCATGCGTGCCCAGGACATCGGCGATGTCCTGGTGGCCGGCGACGGCAGGCTCATCGGCGTCCTGACCGACCGTGACATCACACTGCGCGCCGTCGCGAACGGTGCCGACCCGCTGACGGTCAGCGCCGAGGCGGTCTGCACTCCGGACCCGGTGGTGGTCGGCCCCGACGACTCGGTGGCGGTCGCGGTCGCGGTGATGCGCGAGCACGCCGTACGCCGCCTGCCGGTCGTCGAGGACGGCCACGCGATCGGCATGGTCAGCCTGGGCGACCTCGCGATCTCCGAGAACCCGGACTCGGCCCTCGCGGAGATCAGCCGCGCCGCACCGGAGCCCGGGGCCGGGTGACGTCAGACCTGGGTGACGTCAGGCCCGGGTGACGTCAGGTTCGAGTCGCCATACAACAGAGCCGCGCAGGACAGAGCCGCGCAGAACGGAAGGACTGGAATCTCATGCGTATCGCGTTTCTGATGGCGCCGGAGGGCGTCGAGCAGATCGAACTCACCGATCCCTGGCACGCCGTCGTCGAGGCCGGTGACGAACCCGTGCTGCTGTCGACGGAGCCGGGGCAGATCCAGGCGTTCAACCATCTCGACAAGGCGGACCAGTTCCCTGTGCAGCAGGTCGTGGGCGAGGCCTCGGCCGACTCCTTCGACGGCCTGGTACTCCCCGGCGGCGTGGCCAATCCGGACGCGCTGCGCATGGACGAGCAGGCGGTGTCGTTCGTGCGTGACTTCTTCGAGCAGGGGCGACCGGTCGCCGCGATCTGCCACGCCCCGTGGACGCTCATCGAGGCCGACGTGGTCCGCGGCCGTACCCTCACCTCGTGGCCGAGTCTGCGCACCGACATCCGCAACGCGGGCGCCACCTGGGTCGACGAGCAGGTGTCGGTCTGCGGCGCGGGACCCTCGACACTCATCACGAGTCGCAAGCCGGACGACCTCAAGGCGTTCTGCGAGGCGTTCGTGCCGGAGTTCCAGAAGCGCAAGCAGGGCTGACCCGACCCGGCATCCCCTGTCCGGCCACTCGACTGCTCGACTGCTCGGCCACCCGACTACTCAGCTACTCGGCTCCGCGTTCCCGCGCCCCCGCACGCGTCCTGCCCCGGGCGACCGGGCGGCGCGGGTTGCGGCGCAGATACTCGCCCTCCAGTTCCGCCATTCGGATGTTGTGGGCGCGCAGGGCGTCGTTCGAACCGTGCAGCAGGGTGTCGTGACGGGTGCGGTGGATCGTCTCCAGCTCTCGCATCAACTGCTGCTCGTCGAGGAGGCTCGGGTCGACTCCGGTCATGGTGGTACCCCGATCATCACGTCCGTCGGTGTAAGTCCGGCCCTACACCCCCACTCTACGAACACCTCACCCCAAGGCGCCCCTCGGAGGGGCACGCCCCTTTAAGGGGCGCGGGGAACTGCGCGACAAGCCCCCACGGCGCGGCACGTGCCACAAAACCCGCCACCGCGCTTAGCGGACACGCTCGACCCGCCGCTCGTCCCACACCGGCTCCGTCGTCTCCCGCACCCGCCCGTCGCTGCCGAACACCAGATAGCGGTCGAACGCGCGAGCGAACCACCGGTCGTGGGTGACGGCCAGTACCGTGCCCTGGTAGGCCTCAAGCCCCTCCTGAAGGGCCTCGGCGGACTCCAGGTCGAGGTTGTCGGTGGGCTCGTCGAGGAGCAGCGCCGTGGAGCCCTCCAGTTCCAGCAGGAGGATCTGGAAGCGGGCCTGCTGGCCGCCCGACAGCCGGTCGAACCGCTGCTCCGCCTGGGCCGTCAGCTCGTACCGCCGCAGCCGTGACATCGCGGCGCCGCGGTCCTGGGCGTGCTCGCTCCACAGGATGTCGAGCAGGACGCGCCCCTCCAGTTCGGGGTGTGCGTGGGTCTGTGCGAAGTGGCCGGCCACGACCCGCGCGCCGAGCTTCCACTCCCCCGAGTGCGCCACCTCGCCGCCGGCCAGCAGCCGCAGGAAGTGCGACTTGCCCGAGCCGTTCGAGCCGAGCACGGCGACCCGTTCGCCGTAGAAGACCTCCAGGTCGAAGGGTTGCATCAGCCCGGTGAGTTCCAGCCCCTTGCACGTCACGGCCCGTACGCCGGTGCGTCCGCCGTGCAGGCGCATCGTGATGTCCTGCTCGCGCGGCGGCTCCGGCGGCGGCCCGGCCTCCTCGAACTTGCGGAGCCTGGTCTGCGCGGCCTGGTAGCGCGAGGCCAGCTCATGACTGATGGAGGCCGCCTGGCGCAGGGTGAGCACCAGCTTCTTGAGCTGGGCGTGTTTCTCGTCCCAGCGCCGCCGCAGCTCCTCGAAGCGCGCGAAGCGCTCGCGGCGGGCCTCGTGGTACGTGGCGAAGCCGCCGCCGTGCACCCAGGCGTCGGCGCCTGCCGGGCCCGGCTCCACGCTGACGATCTTCTCGGCCGAGCGGGAGAGCAGCTCCCGGTCGTGGGAGACGAACAGGACCGTCTTACGGGTCTCCCGCAGCCGCTCCTCCAGCCAGCGCTTGCCGGGCACGTCGAGGTAGTTGTCCGGTTCGTCGAGGAGCAGCACCTCGTCGGAGCCGCGCAGCAGCGCCTCAAGGACGAGCCGCTTCTGCTCACCGCCCGACAGGGTCCGTACCTCGCGGAACTGCGCCGTGTCGTACGGCATGCCGAGCGCGGCCATGGTGCACATGTCCCAGAGCGTCTCGGCCTCGTACCCCTGGGCCTCGGCCCAGTCCGAGAGTGCCTGCGCGTACTGCATCTGCGCGGCCTCGTCGTCGACGGTCATGATGGCGTGCTCGGCGCGGTCCACGGCGTGGGCCACCTCGCGGATGCGGGGCTGTGCCGCCGACACGAGCAGGTCGCGCACGGTCGTCTCGTCCCGTACGGACCCCACGAACTGGCGCATCACACCGAGTCCGCCGCTCACCGTGACGGTGCCGCCGTGCGGTTTCAGCTCTCCCGAGATCAGCCGCAGCAGGGTCGTCTTCCCGGCGCCGTTGGGCCCCACGAGCGCCACCACGGCCCCTTCGCCCACCCGGAAGGAGACGTCGCCGAGCAGCGCCCTCCCGTCGGGAAGGTAGTACTCCAGGTGCGCGGCTTCGAGATGTCCCATGGTCGCGCATTGTCCGGGGCGGACGGGTGAGGGAGCAAACGGATATGCGGGGTACGGGCCTGCCGGGGTACAAGATGACGCATGACCGCAGACATAGACCTCACCGCCCCCGGGCCCGGCCACACCCTGCGCGACCGGCTGCTGGCCCTGGACCTCCGCGCCTTCGAGGCGGTCGCGGCCCGGCACTGGCCGGGCGCGGACCCGCTGCTGCCGAGGCTGAGCCGGGGCGCGAACCACGGGGTGCTGTGGTTCGGCATGGCGGCGGCCCTCGCGGCGACCGGCTCGCCGCGGGCGCGCCGCGCGGCCGTCCGCGGTATCGCCTCGCTCGCCGTGGCCTCGGCCACGATCAACACGGTGGGCAAGCGCTCGGTGCGCCGCCCGCGCCCCCTGCTGGACACCGTGCCGCTGATGCGGCAGCTGAAGCGGCAGCCGATCACCACCTCCTTCCCCTCGGGTCACTCGGCGTCCGCGGCGGCCTTCGCGACGGGCGTCGCCCTGGAGTCCGGCCCGCTCGGCGCGGTGGTGGCCCCGGTGGCCGCCGGGGTGGCCCTGTCCCGCATCTACACGGGCGCGCACTTCCCGAGCGACGTACTCGCCGGGGCGGCGTTCGGCGTGGGCACCGCCTTCGCCGTACGCGCTCTCGTGCCGACGCGTGGCCAGCTGCCGTCCCCGGGGCGTCCGCGCGCGGATGTGCCCGCCCTGCGGGACGGGGAGGGCCTGGTGCTCGTGGTCAACAAGGCGGCCGGCACCTCGGAACGTATGCGCGCCCTCGGTGACGCCCTGCCGCTCGCCGAGCTGGTGGAGTGCGAACCCGACCGGCTGCGGGCCGAGTTGGAGAAGGCCGCGGCCCGCGCCCAGGTGCTGGGGGTGTGCGGCGGCGACGGCACGGTGAACGCCGCCGCCACGGTGGCGCTGCGCCAGGGCCTCCCGCTCGCCGTGCTGCCGGGCGGCACGCTCAACCACTTCGCCAAGGATCTGGGCGTGGAGGACGTACGCGGCCTGAGCCGTGCCCTGTCGGAGGGCGAGGCCGTACGGGTGGATGTGGGCCGGTTCTCCGCCGGTGACCAGGAGGGCTTCTTCCTGAACACGTGCAGCCTGGGTGTCTACCCGGAGCTGGTGCGCGAGCGGAACCGCTGGTCGAAGCGGATCGGCGGCTGGCCGGCCGGAGTGGTCGCGGCTCTGCGCGTCCTGCGCGCCGGCCGGCATCCGCTGCGGGCCGAGCTCGACGGCGAGGAACGGCCGCTCTGGCTCCTGTTCGCCGGAAACGGCACCTACCACCGGACCGGACCGCTGCCCGCCCGCCGCCACGACCTCGCGGACGGCCGCCTCGACGTGCGGGTCGTGCACGGCGGCCGTTTCCCGGCCCTGCGTCTCTTCGCCGCTGCCGCGGCCGGACCGCTGACCCGCTCGTCCTCGCACTCTGCGGTCCGGGTCGGCGGCCTGCGTGTGCAGGGCGTGGAGCCGGGCACCCTGCTGGCCTTCGACGGCGAAGTCACCACGATGGGGGGCGATGTGACGATCCAGAAGCTCCCGGAGGCACTGACGGTCTACCGGCCGAGCATGCGCCGCTGAGCCACCGAAAACTCATGCGGGAAACTCAAGCAAGCGAAGGGTGACTACTCGTCAGTCCGTATCGCAAGACGTGGGTCTCATCATCCGACATGGCGGCGTAGCTTGACCCGTATCCGCCGCGGGGTCGCTCCGCGGGGTCCGGTACGAGTTGAGGGGACGCCGCCATGCCGAAGGAGACCGCCGTCTACACGCACGGCCACCACGAGTCCGTGCTGCGCTCGCACACCTGGCGCACGGCCGCCAACTCGGCGGCCTACCTCCTCGGCTCGCTGAAGCCCCACATGCAGATCCTGGACATCGGCTGCGGTCCCGGCACCATCACCGCCGACCTGGCCGAGCTGGTCCCGGACGGACACGTCACCGGCGTCGACCACGCGCCCGGCATTCTGGACCAGGCGCGCGCCACGGCCGCCGAACGAGGCCTGCGCAACGTCGAGTTCGCCGTCGCGGACGTCCACGCGCTGGACTGTCCGGACAACACCTTCTGTGTCGTCCACGCCCACCAGGTGCTCCAGCACGTGGGCGACCCGGTGCAGGCGCTGCGGGAGATGTACCGGGTCACGAAGCCGGGAGGTCTCGTCGCCGTCCGCGACTCGGACTACGCGGCGATGACCTGGTATCCGCGGTCCCCGGGCATGGACGACTGGCTCGACCTGTACCGGCGGGTGGCGCGCGCCAACGGCGGCGAGCCGGACGCCGGGCGGCGCCTCAAGTCCTGGGCGCTGGCGGCCGGCTTCGAGGACATCACCGCCTCGGCCGGTACCTGGTGCTACTCGACGGCCGAGGAACGGGCCTGGTGGAGCGGTCTGTGGGCGGACCGCACGGTCGCCTCCGCGTACGCGGCGCTCGCCGTGGAGGGGGGTCACGCCGACGGGGAGCAGCTGCGGGCGGTTGCCTCGGCGTGGCGGGCGTGGGGGCTGGCGGAGGACGGCTGGTTCTCGGTCCTGCACGGGGAAATCCTGTGCCGCAAGCCGACGACCTGATGCCTTGAGTTTCGCCTGCGGGCCCGGTGGGGGTTGCTCGCGCAGTTCCCCGCGCCCCTGAAAAGCGGGGAACTGCGCGGCCGGCCCCCACCGGGCCCGCAGCCGGACCTACTCCCTGGGGAGCAGCGGGCCCAGTGGCCCGAGGTCCAGGTTCAGGTCCTCCGGCCGCAGCCCGTAGCGGTCCCGCAGCTCGGCCATCCGGTCGTCGAGGAGCATCAGCGTCAGTCCGATCCGCTCCTCCTGGTCCTCCGACAGATCACCCGTGTCGAACCGCCGCACGGCCTGCCGCTCCATGAGCTGCCGCAGCAGCTCGACCACGGTCAGCACCAGCTTGATCAGGTCCCGCTCCACGGTGTCCGGTTCGAGGTCGAGACGGCTGCGCCCTGCCTTCCCGGCCACCTGCCCTGCGGTCCTCGCTGTCGCGTCCCCGTTCACAGCAGGTCGTCCCAGGGCGCGGGCACGTTCTCGTTCACCGAGCTGATGAGCGCGTTCAGGTCGATGCGTACGAGGTCGACGTCCGCGATCCGCAGGGTGAGGTCACCGGTGATGACGACCCCGCCCGCGAGCAGCCGGTCGAGCAGGTCGACCAGGGCGACCTCCCGGCGTTCCACGACAGTCACGCGTCCTCCCCGCTGAACGAGTAGGCAGCCCAGGGACCCGTGAGCTCGACCCGCAGCCCGGGAGCGTCGTCCTTCGTACGGTCCACCAGTTCCACGAACGCCTCTGACTCCGTGCGCGGCACCAGATAGGCGGCGTTCAGGATGTTACGGCCGGGCGCGCGGGAGAGCGCCGCGTTCTGCGGGGCGTGGATCCGGGTGTCCTCCGCGTACCCGGAAAGGGACTCGTGGAGCCGGCGCGCGAACTGCTCGGCCTGCTCCCACTTCTCCTCGTGCTCCCTGCGCTGGTTGCGCCGCTGCCGCAGATAGTCGCGCCCCGACCCGGTCCTTCCGGTCCTTCCGGTCCTTCCGGGTTCCGATTCCGGTTCCGGTTCCGGTTCCGGTTCCGAGTACACCTTCACTCCCCATTCGACCCGCCCGTCGAGCCGGTCGAGTGTCCGCAGGAAGGTCTCCTTCCGTTCCTGCATCATCGTCCGGACGCCGCTGTCGTCCCGGAACACCGTGGCGAGCCGGAGCGGCAGCGGCGTGGTGACGACGGTGAGCGCGTCGATCACGTTCTGGTGGGCCCGCGCGGTCGCGCCGAGCCAGTCGAGGTCCTCCAGGTGGGCCCGCAGCGGCTCCTCGGCGAAGTCGCCCTCCGGAACGTGGCCGACGACGGCGACCAGGTCGTGGTGGACCAGCTGCTTGGGCGGCACCCCTGCCACCCCTGTCAGCTGGGCCGGCAGGGGCGTACCGAACGGGCGGCAGACGGCGTAGACGTAGCGCAGACCACTCATTCTTGAGCTTCCTCCTCCGAAGGTCGACGCTCACGCGCGGGCACCTCGGCACGCGTGCCCTGCAGTTCGGCGACGTGTGCGCGCAACTCGGCGTTCTCCCGGACGAGTTCGTCGCGGCCGGCGCGGGAGGACAGTTGCGGATCGGTCTCCCACCAGTCGATCCCCATCTCCTTGGCCTTGTCGACGGAGGCGACGATGAGCCGCAGTTTGATGGTGAGCAGTTCGATGTCGAGGAGGTTGATGCGGATGTCGCCCGCGATCACGATGCCCTTGTCCAGCACCCGTTCGAGGATGTCCGCGAGGTTGGCGCCGCCGCCGTGGCCGTAGGGGTCGGGGAAGCGCTGGGCCGTGGTCATCGACGGCCCCGGGTGCCGGCGGGCTCACGTTCACGTTCGTCCACGTCCTCCGCGTCCGCGTCCTCCACGTCCGCGTCCTCGGCGACAGCTTCCGCTTCCTCCGCTTCCTCCGCCTCCTCCGGCTCGTCCTCTTCCTCGTACGCCTCCTCGCCCTCATCCTCGTACTCGTCCTCCGGAACCTCTTCGTACTCGGAGGACTCCTCGTTCTCCGGAGGCGCCTCTTCCTCCGTTTCCTCCGTTTCCTCCGCGAGCGCGTCCTCGTGGCTCGTGACCACCTCGCCGTCGCGGATCTCGCCGCGCCAGCCGTCCTCGGCCTCGCCCTTGAGCGTGGTGAACCGGGCGAAGTTCTTGAGGTCGAGGCGTGCCCTGCGGCCCTGGGCGCGCCAGATGTTGCCGGTCTTCTCGAACAGCCCCTTGGGGTAGTACTCGATGACCAGCAGGACGCGGGTGAGGTTCTCGGCCAGCGAGTGGAAGGTGACGACGCCCTTCGTGGTGCCCTTGGCGCCCTCCGACGTCCAGCTGATCCGCTGGTCCGCCACCTGCTCGGTGGTGTGGGCCTTCCAGCTGCGGCTGGACCAGAAGATCTTCATCTGCCAGTCGGACGACGTGTCGTCGGCGCGGTTCGCGCTCTTGACGCCCTTGGCGAAGGTGCTGAAGTCCTGGTACTGGGTCCACTGGTCGTACGCCGTGCGCAGCGGCACACCGACGTCGATGAACTCGATGATGACGGTCGGCTTCTGGCCGGCACCGCCCTTGCGCCTGCCCTTGCCTCCGGTCAGGTTCTTGAACGCGCCCACCACGCCGTCCTTGGCCCGGCCCGCGCCCAGCTCCAGCGCGGACCTCACCGGACCCTTGCCGTCGGCCAGCTTGCGTCCGCCGTCGAGAGCGAGCTTGGCGAAGCCGGGGCTGTTGCCCGACGCCACGTCGTTGAGCTTGCCCGTCGTCTCGCCGAGCTTGTGTCCGACTCCGACCAGCAGTCGCTGGGTCTGGGCGGCCAGGTACGCCTGGACCTCCGCCTTGAGCCGGTCGGCCGCCTCGCTCCGGGCGACGGAGGTCAGCGGGTTGCTCTTGGCCTGCTCGGTCGCGGACCCGAGGGTGTCAGTCATCGTCGCCGCCTCCCCTCGTCGTACGGGCCCGCGGCACGCGGCGCCCTGCCGTCTTCGCCGCGGCTGTCTTCTTGGCCGGAGCCTTCTTCGCGGCCGTCGCCGCCGTCTTCTTGGCCGCGGTCTTCTTGGCGGGTGCCTTCTTCGCTGATGCCTTCTTCGCCGGGGCCTTCGTGGCGGGGCTCCGCTTCTCGGCGGCCTTCTTCGCGGGAGCCTTCTTCGCGGGAGCCCGCCCGTCGTCCTCTTCGTACTCGTCTTCGTACTCGTCGTACTCGTCGTCCGGGACCACGCCCGCGAGCTGGTCCTTCACCTGAGCGGTCCGGCCGTGCAGCCGGTCGGCGAGACCCGTGATCTGCCGCTCGACGAGTGCCCCGGAGGCGGCCTTGCCCACCCCGCGCAGGTCCTGGCGCAGCTGGTCCCCGATCTCCTTGAACTGCGGATTGTTCTGCAGCTGTTGGGTGACCAGTTCCCCGAGCGCCCGTGGGCTGAGGTGCATCCGCTTGCCGGCCACCATGGTTCCTACGGCGAACGCCAGCTTCATCTTCTTGGTACGTCCGAGGACGTATCCGGCCCCTACGGCGAGGCCGAGCCCCAGTCGGTTCATCGTGTCGTCCCGTTGTCGCCCGTTCCCGTACCCCTGGTCATGGCTACCTCCAGCCTGTCGAGGAGTTCGTCCTCCATCCGGTCGAACTCCGCTTCGTCGATCTCGCCGGCCTCAAGGCGCTCCTCCAGAGCGCCGAGCTCGGCACGGACCGCCGCCGGGTCGTAGAACTGACGCTCGGCCTCGTTCACCACCTGCTTCATCGCCCAGAGGCTGCCGCGCACGGGGGCGAACGGCAGCATCAGGACCTCTCCGATCAACCCCATGCCTTCAACTCCTCCGCCTCGGCTGTCTCAGTTGTCCGTCTCGGCGGGCTCAGCGGGCTCGGAAGGGCCCGGCTCGACGAAGCTGTACGGCGGCAGCGGTCCGTGGACCCGCAGATCGAGATGCGGGTGTCCCTTGCGGACCTCTTCGACGGTGGCGATGAACGTCTCGGCCGACTCGCGGTCCACGAGGAACGACAGGTTGGCCAGCCATCCGGTGGACTCCGGCCCCGCGCTCACGGCGGCGGCGGCCGGCTCCAGGGCCTGCTGGATCTCGGCGGCGTCCTCGGCCTCGCGGTTCTTCACCGCGGCGACCACCATCTCGCCGAGCCTCAGCCGGTCGTCGTAGCCGCCGCCGCCCGCGGCCCGGTTGGCCTCGGTGAGGGCCCGGACCTCCGGGTTCTCGGACATCACCCGGTGCAGGACGGCCTCTTCGTCGTGTGTGGCCTTGACGTTGTACTCGACCTTGCCCGCCAGCGCTCGGAGGCGCTCCTTGAAGTGGTCGCCGCGCTCGGCCAGGACGCCGGCCACGGCCGCGTCGTCGGGCGAGACACTGCCGAACCGCATGGGCAGCACCGGACCGCCCGCACCGGTCTCGGCCAGTACGTTCTGATGGGCGAGCAGGTCCCTGCGCTTGGGGCGCAGTCCTTCGGGCGCGTCACTGACGACGGCGGCGAGGTCGCCCTCCTTGATGACGCGCACCTCCTGTGCCGGGTCGCCGACGCCTCCCATGCCGTCGGGGAGCGCAGGATGCGAACCGGCGGTGATGCCGTAGACGTACGTGCTCACTCCTGCTCCTCCTTCCGGCGCGAGGCGGTGGTGGACTTGCGGGCCCGCGGCCGCGACTCGGACCGGGACTCCTCACGCGGCTCCTCACGGGACTGCTCGCGGGACTGCTTGAACGCGTCCGAGATGGTCTCGGCGGCGCCGGACAGCGCCCCCTTGGACTTGCCGCGCGCGCCGGACTCGGTGATGTCACCGACCAGGTCGGGCAGTCCGGGGCTGCGCTTGGGCCCGGCCTCCAGGTCGAGCCGGTTGCACGCCTCGGCGAAGCGCAGATAGGTGTCGACGCTCGCGATGACGACACGGACGTCGATCTTGAGGATCTCGATGCCGACGAGGGAGACCCGGATGAAGGCGTCGATGACGAGCCCCCGATCGAGAACGAGCTCCAGTACGTCGTAGAGGCCGCTGGAGCCGCCTCCACCACCGGTTTGCTGTGCCGGGACAACGGTCATGCCGACCGGCCCTCCTTGCCTGTTGGGATGAGAAGTCTGTTGTGATGTGCGGAAGTGCGGGCGGGTAGGCGGTCTACCGGCCGCCGATCCTGCGTGTGTCGGCCCGCCCGCGTTCGTAACGGCGGACCCGCCGGTACGCGGTGAGCTCGCCGCGCGGGTCGAGGGTCACCTCGTAGCTCGCGAGCAGGCTCATCGTGTCGGGGACCCGGACGAGTTCCAGGACCTCGATCTCCAGCGTCCAGCCGTCCTCGGTGCGTGCGAACGACGACACCGACTCGGCCGTCATGCCGGTCAGTTCGGCGAGCTGTCCGCGCGCCTGGCGCAGTACGTCCATGGGACCCAGCTCGTCGTCCGTCGTGTCGTGCTGCTTGCCCTTGGCCGAGTCCGGTGAACTCTGTGGGCGTGATGTGTTGGATGTGTCGGATGTATTGGATGTCTTGGATGTGTTCGACATGGCCACCTCCAACTCCGAGTGGCCCGGCGAACGTTGACCAAACCTGCGCGTGTCCGTGGCTCAGCCGCGCAGGGCGTCCAGCCGGCGTCTGGCGGGCCCGAGCGCGCGCCCGCCGCGCGGCAGCCCCGACCAGGGTTCGGTGCGGGCCTGGTCGAGCGCGTCGGCGATCGTCCAGCGGCGGGGGCCGAGTTCCGGTTCGTCGAGCTGCTCCCAGGTGACGGGCATGGCGACCGGGGCGCCCGGCCTGGCGCGGACGGTGAAGGGGGCGACCGTGGTCTGGGCGTAGGCGTTGCGCTGGATGTCCAGATAGAGCCGGTCACCGCGGTCCTTCTTGCGGGCCTGGGTGGTGAGCCGGTCGGGGTGTGCCTCGGCGAGCGTGTCGGCGACGTCCTTGGCGAAGGTGTGCACCTCGTCGAAGTCGTGGCGCCCGTTGAGCGCTACGACGACGTGCAGTCCGCGCGAGCCGGTGGTCATCAGGGCGGCGGGCAGGCCGAGTTGGTCGAGGAGTTCACCGAGGAGCCGGGCGGTGTCGCGTACCGGTTCGAAGTCGTCGGTGGCGGGGTCGAGGTCGAAGACCAGCCGGTCGGGCCGGTCGACCGCACCGCCGGACGGATCGCCGGCCGCATCGCCGGACGTCCCGTCGGCCGGACCGCCGGTCGAGACGCGGGCGAGCCATCGGTGCAGGGTCAGGCAGGCCTGGTCGGCGAGGTAGACGAGGGTCGCGGTGTCCTCGCACACGGGGTGCAGGACCGTGCCGCCCTCCTTGGGCACCTCGACCCGGCCGATCCAGTCCGGATAGTGGCCCTGGACGTTCTTCTGCATGAACCTGGGCCCGTCGAGCCCGTCCGGGTACCGCTCCAGCATCAGGGGCCGCCCCCGCAGGTGCGGCAGCATGAACGGGGCGATCTCCTGGTGGTACGCGACGAGGTCCGCCTTCGTGTACTCCTTGGCCCCTCCCCCGCCGGGGAACAGCACCTTGTCCGGCCGGTGCACCTCGACGGTGCGCCGGCCCGCGCGTACGGTCCGGGCGCCGCCGGCGGTCATCGCACGACGGCGTTCTCGACCAGCAGCTTCGCCGCGGCCACGATCGACTCGGCGTCGATGCCGGCCGCGTGCAACTGCTCGGCCGGGGTGGCCGAGCCGGGCATCATGCGTACGGCGAGGCGGACCAGGCGCGGTGTGGGGCGGCCGTCGAGGAAGGCGTCCAGGACGGCGTCGCCGATGCCGCCCTGCTCGTGGTGGTCCTCGACGGTGAGCAGGCAGCCGGTCCGCTCGGCGGCCTCACGCAGCGTCTCCAGGTCGACGGGCTTGACGGAGTACAGGTCGACGACCCGCACGGGGATGCCGTCGGCGGCGAGCGCGTCCGCGGCCTTCAGCGCCTCGTGCACGGTCACTCCGGCGGCGACGACGGTCAGCCGGTCGTCCTCCGAGGCCCGCAGCACCTTGCTGCCGCCGACGGGGAACTCCTCGTCGGGGCCGTACAGGACGGGCATGCCGCCGCGCGAGGTGCGCAGATAGCGGATGCCTTCCAGGTCCGCCATCGTGGCGACGAGCCTGGCCGTCTGGTTGGCGTCGCACGGGTAGAGCACGGTCGAGTCGAACACCGCCCGGAACATGGCCAGATCCTCGACGCCCATCTGCGAGGGCCCGTCCTCGCCGATGGCGACGCCCGCGTGCGAGCCGACGAGGTTGATGCCCGCGCCGCTGACCGCCGCCATCCGGACGAAATCGTGGGCGCGGGTCAGGAACGCGGCGAAGCTCGACGCGAACGGCACCCGGCCGCGCGTGGCGAGCCCCACGGCGGCGGCGACGAGCTGCTGTTCGGCGATGTAGCACTCGAAGAACCGGTCGGGGTGTTCCTTGGCGAAGAACTCGGCGCGGGTCGAGTCGCTCACCTCGCCGTCGAGGGCGACGACGTCCTCGCGCGCGGTGCCGAGCGCGGCGAGCGCCTTGCCGTACGCGTCACGGGTGGCGACCTCGTCACCGGTCTCCCAGCGGGGCAGCTCCAGGTGTCCGGCGCTCGCCGCGTGCGGCGTCCTCGCGTCGGGCGGCTGCTGGACCTCGACGTGCAGGTCGCGCACCCCGCCGAGTTCCCCGATCGCCTCGTCGGCGTCGGGCAGCGGCTTGCCGTGCAGGCCCTCGCGGTCCTCGACGGCCGCGACGCCCTTGCCCTTGAGGGTGCGGGCCAGGATCGCGGTCGGCTGTCCGGCCGTGGACACTGCTTCTCCGTACGCCCGCTCGATGGCGTCGACGTCATGGCCGTCGACCTCGACGGTGTGCCAGCCGAAGGCCTGGAAGCGGCGGGCGTACGCGTCGAGGTCGTGGCCGTGCCGGGTCGGGCCGCGCTGGCCGAGCCGGTTGACGTCCACGATCGCGGTGAGGTTGTCCAGCTGCTCGTACCCGGCGTGCTCGGCGGCCTCCCAGACGGAGCCCTCGGCCAGCTCGCTGTCGCCGCACAGCACCCACACGCGGTAGTCCGCCCGGTCGAGCCGCTTGCCGGCCAGGGCGATGCCGACGCCGACGGGCAGTCCCTGGCCCAGCGATCCGGTGGCGGTCTCCACCCATGGCAGGCGGCGCGGCGTCGGGTGCCCTTCGAGCCGGCTGCCCAGCGTGCGGAAGGTCAGCAGTTCGCTGTCGTCGATGGCCCCGGCGGCCTTGTACGCGGCGTACAGCAGGGGCGAGGCGTGTCCCTTGGAGAGTACGAAGCGGTCGTTGCCCGGATGGGAGGGCCGCCCGAAGTCGTAGCGGAACTGCCGGGCGAGCAGGACGGCCATGAGGTCGGCGGCGGACATCGAGGAGGTGGGATGCCCGGAGCCCGCCGCGGCGGCCGCGCGCACGCTGTCGACGCGCAGCTGCTGCCCCAGTTCGGTGAGAGGGGTGTTCATGGTGTTCCTTCCACGGGAGGTACGGGGGTCCGGGATCCGGAACCGGGACGGGGACGGGGACGGGCAGTGGCACTGGGACTGGGCCCGGGACCGGGCCTTCCGCGTCCCCCTGGCCGGGGTGCCCAAACGTCGTGCCCCCCGGTCGGCCGCGTTTCGCGCCAGGCCCCGGGGATACCCGCAGGACGGCCCTGACAGTGCCGTCAGTGCCGTCACGGAGGTGAGGTGCGACATGCCCGAATACGGCTATTTTCTTTCCTCCGAGGAGTTCGGCCCCTCGGACCTCGTCGAGCAGGCGCGGATGGCCGAACAGGCCGGGTTCCAGTCGTTGTGGATCTCGGACCACTACCACCCCTGGAACGACGCGCAGGGCCAGAGCCCCTTCGTCTGGTCGGTGATCGGCGCCCTGTCGGAGGCGGTGTCCCTGCCGATCACGACGGCGGTGACCTGTCCGACCGTCCGGATCCACCCGGCGGTGGTGGCGCAGGCGGCGGCGACCAGCGCGGTCATGACGGAGGGCCGCTTCCGGCTCGGTGTCGGCAGCGGCGAGGCGCTGAACGAGCACATCCTCGGCGACGCCTGGCCGCCCACGCACATCCGTCTGGAGATGCTGGAGGAGGCCGTCCAGGTGATGCGCAAGCTCTTCACCGGCGAGGAGGTCAACCACTCCGGGCCGCACTACACGGTCCACAACGCCCGCCTCTACACGGTCCCCGACGAGCCCGTGCCGATCGACGTGTCCGGTTTCGGCCCCGAGGCGACGGCTCTCGCGGCACGGGTCGGCGACGGCTTCGTCACCATGGCGCCGGACGAGTCGATGGTGGAGCAGTTCCGGCGGGGCGGCGGCGGTACGAAGCCGGTGAGCGGCGGAACGAAGGTCTGCTACGGCCTGGACCGCAACGAGGCCGTGCGTACGGTCCACCGGCTGTGGTCCAACCAGCTGCTGCCCGGCGAGATGGGGCAGGTGCTCCCCTCACCGAAGCACTTCGAGCAGCTGGAGCCGCTGGTCACGGAGAAGATGATCAGCGAGAACACGGTGTGCGGGGACGACCTCGACGAGCACGTCTCCGCGCTCGCAGCCTTCGCCGACGCGGGCTTCGACCACGTCTACGTCAACCAGATCGGCCCCGACCAGCGCGGCTTCTTCGACTTCTACCGTACGAAGGTGCTGCCGCGGCTCCAGGAGAGGATCCCCTGACCCCTGAGCGAGCGGGTACGGCGGAACGGGGAGCCGGGCGGCATCTCGGCGATCAGCCCAGCGACGCGGTGGCCGTGCGCAGGTCCTCCAAGGCCGCCAGTGCGTGGGGCGCGAGCCCTTCCTCGTCGTCACGGTCGCTCTCGGACCACTGGGCGTAGCCCCGTTTGAAGGCGAGGACTCCCAGCTCGCCCGCGAGATGCGCGGTCGGGTCGGGGACTCCGCGGGCGACGAGCGCGGCGGTCATGGCGGCCGCGAGCCCGACGCTCTTGAGGGCGTCGCGCTCCTGGAGTTCGGTGCTGGCCGCCACGGCCGCCTTGAGGCGGGGGCCCAGTTCGCGGTTCGTCGGTCCCATGGCGCCGGACGCGCGCTCAAGTCCGGCCGCCACCGCCTGGAGCGGGCTGGCGCTCGCGGGTGCCTCGGTGATGCCGTCGGCGAGCAGTCGGCTGAGCGTCTCCTGACCGGCGACCAGCAGCTCCCGCTTGTCGGAGAAGTGCCGGAAGAAGGTGCTCTTGGTGACGCCGGCGCGCTCGGCGATCTGCGTCACCGTGGTGGCGTCGTACCCCTGCTCGGTGAACAGGTCGACGGCCGCGACGACGAGTCGCTGGGTCGCACCTGGTTGCCATCTGCTCATGGCATCAGAATAGATGATGGGACCGTTGTCCCGTCACTGTGTAGGGTGAGTGATGGGACAATGGTCCCATCACTTCAGGGAGAGCTCATGCATGTCTTCATCACCGGAGGTACCGGCACCATCGGCTCCGCCGTCGTCGCCGAACTGCTCGGCAACGGCCACACCGTCCTCGCACTGGCTCGCTCGGACGGCTCGGCGCGGACCCTTGAGAGCGCGGGCGCCAAGGTGCTGCGAGGAGATCTGGCGGACCTCGGCGTCCTGCGGTCCGGCGCCGCGCAGTGCGACGGCGTGATCAGCCTGGCGTTCGGACGCGACTACAGCGGTCCGGACGCCCTCGCGCAGGCCATCGCCGAGGAGAGCGCCGCTCTCGCCGCGCTGGGACAGGAACTCATCGGGAGCGACCGCCCGATCGTCACGGTTTCGGGTACGCCCTGGGTGCCGGGGCGCGCTTCCACCGAGGCCGATCCGCTGCCGACCGAAGGACCGGTGGCCGGCAGGGGCCGCTCGGTCACCGCACTGCTGGACCTCGCCTCGCGCGGTCTGCGCAGCACGGCCGTCCGGATGCCGCGCACGGTCCACAACGAGGGCCGGGGCGGATTCGCCGGCCTGTTGACCGACGCGGCGCGCCGCACCGGGGTGGCCGGCCACCCGGGCGACGGCACCCAGCGCTGGCCGGCCGTGCACGCGCTCGACGCGGCGGTCCTGTTCCGCATGGTCCTGGAGTCGGCACCGGCCGGGACCGCCTGGCACGCCGTCGCCGACGAGGGCGACGCCGTGCGGGACATCGCGGCGGTCGTCGGCCGCCGGCTGGGCCTGCCGGTCGAGGAGGTGCCGCAGGAGAACTTCGGACCGTTCGGCCCGATCTTCGCCATGGATCAGCCGGCGTCCAGCGCCCGCACCCGCGACGCCCTCGGCTGGCAGCCGACGCACCCCGGCCTCCTTGAGGACCTGGAGAACATCCAGCCCTGAAACATCCAGCCCTGAACTGAAGCACGCCTGCGGGCGCCCGCAGGCGCCCGAGCGGCGAAGACCGGGGCCACACCCTTGTGGCCCCGGTCAGCGGTTCACCGCGGCCCGTTGTGCGGTGCCGCGGGATCGGTCGGTACGCCCGTGCCCGGTGCCGCCGGTGCGCCGGCCCCGGCCGATCCGCTCACGTCGCCGGGCACATTGCGGGGAGCGACCGGCGGCATCGGCGGAACGGCGGCTCCCTCCGGCGCGGGCCGGGACGCCGACGGCCGTGCCGCGTTCCGCAGCGCGTAGGCCAGCGCGGCGAGCACGACGGCGGTGATCAGCGCGGCGGCCCAGTCGGGCAGGCCGAGCGCGAGAGCGAGACCGACCGTGAGCGCGAGGGCCGCGCCCGCGTACAGGGCGACGGCACCGGACGCGGCGTACAGCGCGGCCGTACGCCGCTGTACGCGGGCCTGCTCACGCAGTTCCTCGCGTACGGCGTCACGGGCCACCCGCGCCAACTCGTCGGCCAGGTGCTTGTCCAGATGTTCCATGCGGTCGATGCGGTCCATGCCCGCCGGGTACCCGTGGCCCCCGGCACGTAACGCCTGCCGGACGGGGCGCGGTTGTCGGGGCAGGGGATCGGGACGAAACGATCTCCTTCCCGGCTCGCCCCAACTAGGCTCGTCCACATGGACATTCTGGGAGCCACGCTGCGCATCTGCGTCGACGACCTGGAGACTGCGGTCCCCTTCTACGAGAGACTCGCGGGCGGACCCGCGCTCCGCTTCGAGCGCGGCGGGGTCTCCGTCGCCGCCGTCGGCTGCTTCCTGTTGATGAGCGGCCCGGAAGCGGAACTGGAAGTGCTCCGCAAGGTCTCGGCGACCATCGCCGTGCAGGACGTCGACGAAGCGAACCGGGTCCTCACCGACTCGGGCGCCCACGTCCTCGCGGGCCCGGTGGCAACCCCCGCCGGGCGCAACCTGATCGCCATGCATCCGGACGGCTACGTGTACGAGTACGTGGACCGCCGCGTCGCCCAGTAGGTTCAGCCGCCGGGCAGCACGGTCGCGCGCGGTCAGGACTGCCCAAAGGCCGCGACGACGAGGTCGGCCAGGAGGGCGCCGGCGGTTCCCTCGGGGTCCAGGTCGGGGTCGTAGATGGTGACGTTGAAGCCGACGCAGTGCGGGGAGCGCACCAACGGCCGCAGCAGCGCGAGAAGTTCGTCGGGCAGCAGTCCGTCGGGGTCGGGGCTGTCGACGGCGGGCATCACGGACGGATCGAGCACGTCGGCGTCGAGGTGCACCCAGAAGCCGTCCAGGTCCGGCACGTCGAAGGCCTGGGCGGTGGCCCGTGCGACGGCGTCGGCGCCCCACTTCCGGATGTCGCCGACGGTCACCGTGGGGATCTTCAGGGCGTCCAGTTCGGCCCGGTCGTCCTCGAACGCGTCACGGATACCGAAGAACCGTACGTCCTCGTCACGCAGATAGGGCTTGAGCCCCTCCAGGTCCGTCAGGTCGTCCTGGCCGCGCCCCGTGGCCAGGGCGACCTCCTCGCCGCCCGCCGCGCCGATCCGGTCGGAATTTCCCGGGTGGCGGAAGTCGTGCGAGGCGTCCACCGCCGTGAGGCCGTAGCGTCCGATGCGGCGCAGCGCGAGTGAGGCGCCGAGCTGGATGGAGCAGTCCCCGCCGAGGACGACAGGCAGCTCACCGGCCCGTACATGGGCCTCGATGCGGTCGGCGAGCCGGCGGGTGTAGGCGGCGAGCGCGGCGGCGTTGAAGACGCCGTCGCCCTCCTGCCAGTCGCCCAGGTCGTAGCGCGGCGGTACGACCACGCCGCCCTCCAGGGCGTTCAGGCGCCGCACGATCCGCTGGTCGCGCAGGGCGCCGGCCAGCTTGTGGCAGCCGGGCACCGTACCGGGGGCGGGCGGCCGGAGCCCGAGGTTCGAGGGGGCGTCCAGGACGACGAGATTCCGGGGGGCACTCATGTTCGGACCATATCCGCGGTGAGGGCCCAGCGCTCATGGTCCCGCCAGGCCCCGTCGATGAAGAGGAAATCCGGCGAGAACCCCTCAAGACGGAACCCGCAGCGGCGGGCCAGCGCGATCGAGGCGGCGTTGTCCGGCTGGACGTTGATCTCCAGCCGGTGCAGGCCTAGCGTGTCGAACGCGTACCGCACGACCAGGCCGAGCCCCTCGCTCATCAGGCCGCGCCCGGCCGCGTGCGCGAAGGCCCCGTACCCGAGCGCCCCGCACAGGAAGCCGCCCTCGACGATGTTGTTGATGTTGATGAACCCGGCGATCCCCCCGCCGTCCTTCTCACAGACGAGGAACCCGGCCTTCGTCGGATCGTCGATCAGCCGCCCCGCGTACGAGGCGTAGGCGGCGGGGGCGCCGGGCGGGAAGAGCCACGGCTGGTGCAGGGCCTTGCTCTCCCGCACCCGGGCGGTGAACTCGGCGACGTCCTCGCGGGTGATGGGGCGTATGCCCGTGCGGGGGCCTTCGGCGAGGTATGCGGTGGTGCCTGGCATCCCGCCACGGTAGCGCTCCGCTTGGGTGTGGGGGGGGTCCTGCGGGTCGGTGGGGCTCTG
>NZ_LIPP01000111.1 GCF_001418335.1 Streptomyces aurantiacus
CCCCCGGCCGCCTGCCCCGGCAACTGCCCTCTGACTCCCTTCGGAATACGGCAGGATGACTGTGTGACCGACCGTGACCCCGTCCTCGATCCCGCGTTGATGCGCAAGCAGTACCGGGCCGAGGGAATCGACGAGACCGAGCTGGCCGACCACCCCATGGAGCAGTTCGCGCGCTGGTTCGCGCAGGCCGCGGTGCAGGGGGTGGTGCAGGGCGCTGTGTACGAGCCGAACGCGATGGTCGTCTCCACGGCGGACGCCGAGGGGCGGCCCAGTTCCCGCACGGTGCTGCTGAAGCAGTACGACGAGCGCGGTTTCGTCTTCTTCACCAACTACGAGTCCCGCAAGGCGCGCGAGCTGGCCGAGAACCCGTACGTCTCCTTGCTCTTCCCGTGGCATCCGGTGGCGCGCCAGGTCGTCGTCTCCGGGACCGCGCGGCGTACGGGGCGGGACGAGACGGCGGCGTACTTCCGTACGCGGCCGCACGGGTCCCAGCTCGGTGCGTGGGCCAGCGCCCAGTCCGCGGTGGTTTCCTCGCGGGCCGAGCTCGACGCCTCGTACGCCGAGCTGGCCGCGCGGTATCCCGAGGGTGAGCAGGTGCCGGTGCCGCCGAACTGGGGCGGGTTCCGGGTCGCGCCCCGGGCGGTCGAGTTCTGGCAGGGGCGGGACAACCGGCTTCACGACCGGTTGCGGTATGTCGTGCGGGAGGACGGGGGCTGGCGGGTGGAGCGGCTCAGCCCCTGAGGGGCAGCGCGCCTTGGACAGCCCTCGCGCCAGGGGGTGCCGCCTGAGCTTTGATGGCGGCTGACGCGCCGTCGTGGCTTGTCGCGCAGTTCCCCGCGCCCCTAAAAGGCCGCTCAGCCCAGTGCCTCGTCCAGGATCTCTGCCCACTGGGTGACCACTCGGTGTCTGCGGGTCGTGTCGTCCGTGAGGAGGTTGGCCAGGCCCAGGCCTCGGGACATGTCCAGGAAGCCCTGGACGGTTTCGCGGACGCCGGGGCGGGACTCGTCGGCGTTCAGCAGTTCCACGGCTATGCGGTGCGTCTCGCGGCCGAACCGGCTCTCCAGCTCGATCACGCGGGGCCGCAGCTGGTCCTCGTTCGAGGCCGCGACCCAGAGGTGGAGGGCGGCGCGGAACAGGGGGCCCGTGTAGAGGTCGACCAGGGCGGTGACGACGGCACGGCGGTCCGCGGCACCCTCGGGGAAGAGGGCGCGCAGGACCGTCGAGCGCTCCTCGCCGACGTACTCGACCGCCGCCGTGAAGAGGTCCTCGCGGGTCGGGAAGTGGTGCTGGGCCGCGCCCCGCGACACCCCGGCGCGTTCGGCGACGACGGAGACCGTCGAGCCCGCCCAGCCGTGTTCGGCCAGGCAGGCCACGGCGGCTTCGAGCAGGCGTTGCCGGGTGGCGCGGCTGCGGTCCTGTTTCGGGACACGCTCCGCCGGAGGTACGCCGTTCACCACACCCATGTCACCGCACCCATGAGGCATCCCGTCGTTCGAGGAAGGCCGTCATCCCCTCGCGGGCCTGCGCCGAGGAGAACAGCCGGGCCGAGAGCGCCGTCAGGTCGGCGGCGTCCCGGTCGAAGATCTCCAGCACCTTAGCTGTGAGCAGCCGTTTCGTCTCTTCCAGCCCTTGCGGCGAGGATCGTCTCAGGCCGTCGAGCACGGGCGCGAGTACGTCGTCGGCGTCCTCGCCCGCCACCGTGACGAGGCCGATCCGGGCGGCCTCGGCCGCGTCGAACCTCTCCCCGGTGAGGTAGTAGCGGGCCAGCGCGCGCGGGTCGAGCCGGGGCAGCAGGGGCAGCGAGATCACGGCGGGCGCGACCCCGATGCGTACCTCGGTGAAGGCGAACGTCGCCTCCTGGGAGGCCACGGCGATGTCGCAGGCACCGAGCAGCCCGAGGCCGCCCGCGCGCACGTGGCCGGTGACGCGGGCGACGACCGGCTTGGGCAGTTCGACGATCTGCCGCAGCAGCGCGACGAGCGCGTCCGGGTGCGGGGGGTCGCGGAGGTCCGCGCCGGCGCTGAAGGTGTTCCCGGTGTGCGTGAGGACGACGGCGCGTACGTCACCGTCCTTGCCGCACTCCGTGAGCGCGTCCGCCAGGTCTCCCACCAGTTGGGCGGAGAGGGCGTTGCGCCGCTCGGGCGCGTCGAGCGTGAGGGTGGCGATCCCGCGCTCGTACGACCGCCGCACCACCGTCATGCGCGCTCCCTCAGTTCCCGCAGTTCCCGTCGCAGGATCTTTCCGGAGGCCGCCCTGGGCACCGCGTCGATGAAGTCGACGTGCCGGACCTTCTTGTACGGGGCGACGCGCGCGGCGACGTAATCCATGACCTCGGCCGCCGTGAGCGCGGTCTCCGTGTGGTCGGCACCCGTGTGGTCGGCCCCCGTGTGGTCCGGCGTGGCCGGCTGGCGTACCACGTACGCGTGCGGCCTCTCGTTGTTGTCGGTGTCGTAGACGCCGATGACGGCGGCGTCCGCGATGCCGGGGTGCGTCAGCAGGAGCGCTTCCAGCTCGGCGGGTGCCACCTGGAAGCCCTTGTACTTGATGAGTTCCTTGACCCGGTCGACGACGTACAGCCAGCCGTCCGCGTCGACGTGGCCGACGTCGCCGGTGGAGAGCCAGCCGTCGTCGTCGATCATCGCGGCGGTCTCGGCGGGCCGCCCCAGGTAGCCCTTCATGACCTGTGGTCCGCGGATGACGATCTCGCCGCGTTCGCCGACGCCGACGTCCTTTCCGGGCTCGTCCAGGGAGACGATGCGCATCTCCGTGCCGGGGATGAGTTTCCCGACGGTGCCCGGGGGCGGGTTCTGCGCGTTCAGAGGGACGATGTGGGTGCCGGGCGAGAGTTCCGTCATGCCGTACGCCTGGCCGACCGGTGGCAGTCCGAGCCTGCGCGAACAGGCTTCGGCCAGTGCGCCGTCCAGGGGCGCCGCCGCGCTGATGACGTACTGCAGGGACGACAGGTCGTAGCCGTCGACGGCCGGGTGCTTGGCGAGGGCGAGCACGATCGGCGGGGCCACGTACAGGGCGGTGATGCGGTACTTCTCGATGGCCGCGAGGCACGTGTCGAGGTCGAAGCGCGGCAGCACGACCACGGTGGCGCCCTGTCTGAGCGGCGCGTTCATGAGGGCCGTCAACCCGTAGATGTGAAAAAACGGCAGGATGGCGAGGATACGGTCGCCGGGGCCCGACGGGATGGTCGGCTCCAGCTGCGCGAGGTTGGTGGCGATGTTCCGGTGGGTGAGCATCACGCCCTTGGGGACGCCGGTCGTCCCGGAGGAGTACGGGAGGGCCGCCACGTCCGTCACGGGGTCGATGTCGATCTGCGGCTCGGGGGCGGTGGAGCCCAGCATGTCGAGCAGTGAGCGGTGTCCGGGCGCCTGGTCGCAGACGAGGATTTCCCGTACGCCACCCGCGAGTTCGGCCGCCGCGCGGGCCGTCTCCAGCAGTGGTGACACGGTGACGATCCACCGGGCGGCGCAGTCCCTCAGCTGCTTGGCGAACTCCTCGGGAGTGGCGAGGGGATGCACTGTGGTGACGGCTGCCCCCGCGCGCGTGGCGGCGTAGAAGGCCGTCGGGAAGGCGATGGTGTTGGGGCTGTGCAGCGCCAGCACGTCGCCCTTGCGGACGCCGAGTTCGGCGAGCGCGGCGGCGACCCGCCGGTGGAACGTGTCGAGTTGGGCGTACGTGAGGGTCGTCCCGTTCACGCCGTCGATCAGTGCGGGGGCGTCACCCCGGGAGGCGGCGCGGCCCAGCACCGCCTCGTGGATGGGTTCTTCGACGGCGGGAACGTCTTCGTACTCGCTGCGGAACACCATGGCGGGCCCTTTCCGGGAGCCGGAGGTCGTACGGGAGTGGGGATCGGGCCTGGGCTCAGTACGACTTGGGCAGGCCCAGGGTCTGGTGCGAGACGTAGTTGAGGATCATCTCCCGGCTGACGGGGGCGATCCGGGCCACCCGGGCCGCGGTGATGAGTGACGCGAGGCCGAACTCGCTGGTCAGGCCGTTGCCGCCGAGAGTGTGCACGGACTGGTCGACGGCCTTCACACAGGCTTCCGCGGCGGCGTACTTGGCCATGTTGGCGGCCTCTCCGGCGCCGATGTCGTCCCCGGAGTCGTACAGGTGGGCCGCCTTCTGCATCATCAGGCGGGCGAGTTCGAGCTCGATGTGCGCCTGCGCCAGGGGGTGCGCGATGGCCTGGTGGGCACCGATGGGTTCGCGCCAGACGGTGCGTTCGCGCGCGTAGGCGACGGCCTTGGAAAGCGCGTAGCGGCCCATGCCGATCGCGAAGGCGGCGGTCATGATGCGTTCGGGGTTGAGCCCCGCGAAGAGTTGCAGCAGGCCCGCGTCCTCGTCGCCGACGAGCGCGTCGGCGGGCAGCCGTACGTCGTCCAGGGTCAGCTCGAACTGCTTCTCCGCGCCGGTCAGCTCCATGTCGATCTGCCGGCGCCCGAAGCCGGGCGCGTCGCGCGGGACGATGAACAGGGCGGGCTTGAGCTTGCCCGTGCGGGCGTCCGCCGTGCGGGCCACGATGAGCGTGGTGTCGGCGATGTCGACGCCGGAGATGAACACCTTGCGGCCCGTGAGGATCCAGCCGTCGTCGCCACCGGTGTCCGCGGGGCGGGCGGTGGTGGTGATGCGGTGGCTGTTGGAGCCGGCGTCGGGTTCGGTGATGCCGAAGGCCATGGTGCGGGTGCCGTCGGCCAGGGCCGGGAGCCACTCCTGCTTCTGTGCCTCCGTGCCGAAGCGAGCGATCACCGTGCCGCAGATGGCCGGCGAGACGACCATCATGAGGAGGGGGCAGCCCGCGGCGCCCAGCTCCTCCAGGACGATGGAGAGCTCGGTGATGCCGCCGCCTCCGCCGCCGTACTCCTCCGGGAGGTTGACGCCCAGGTAGCCGAGCTTGGCGGCTTCCGACCACAGTTCGTCGGGGTGGCCCTTCTCCGCGATGACCTTGGTGAGGTACTCGCGGCCGTAGCGCTTGCCGAGCGCGGCTACGGCGGCGCGGAGCGCTTTGTGTTCTTCGGTTTCCAGGACGGGGGACATGAGGGCTCCTCAGGGTGAGGGGGCTCGTGATGTTCGGAGGGTGCGGGTCGGGTGTGGCTGAGCGCGCAGTTCCCCGCGCCCCT
>NZ_LIPP01000112.1 GCF_001418335.1 Streptomyces aurantiacus
CCCCGCGCCACCTCCCCCGTGCCGGCCGATGCCGGCCCGAGCAGCCGTCCAGCAGGTCCTTGCCGAACGTCACCGGCTCACTCGTCCAGTGGGCCGGTGACGGCTGTCCGCGGCCGAGGCAGTGTCAGGGGGGCGGGGGTCGTCGGGCACATCTGACAGATGTGGACAAGATGCGACTGTTGCTGTCCGATGGAGACCGGCGTCAAGGATAGACTGCGGCAACCGAACGACCCTTTTCTTACGTGTAGTTGATGACCGTGAACACCAGGGTGGCGAGGGATGTAGATCGTCACGGACCCACGTCCGGGGCGCTCACGTTCAGGCAGAGGACAAGGGAGAATCACCCCGATGCACCACCAGGACACAGGGTCCCCGGACGAGAGCCCTGAGCGGCTGGTCGCTGATCGCTACCGGCTGCTGTCCACGCTCGGGGAGGGTGGCATGGGAACGGTGTGGCGCGCTCGCGACGAGGTGCTGCGCCGCGAGGTCGCCATCAAGGAGGTACGGGCTCCCTCCGGACTGTCCGCCGACAAGATCCAGCGCATGTACACCCGGCTGGAACGGGAGGCGTGGGCCGCGGCTCGTATCGCCGCCCCCAGTGTGATCACCGTGCATGACGTGGTCACCGACGGCGGCCGTCCCTGGATCGTGATGGAACTCGTCCGGGGCCGCTCGCTCGCCGACCTGCTGGGGACCCAGGGGGCGTTGAGCCCGCAGGAGGCCGCGCGGATCGGAGCCGAGGTACTGGGCGCGCTGCGCGCCGCGCACGACGCCGAGGTGCTGCACCGCGACGTGAAACCGGCCAACGTCCTGCTCGCCGACGACGACAGAGTGATCCTCAGCGACTTCGGCATCGCCATGGTCCTTGGCGACACCGCGCTCACCATGACCGGCGAGGTCGTCGGTTCCCCCGAATACCTCGCGCCGGAACAGGCGTTGGGCCGCCCCCTGGGCCCGGCGACAGACCTGTGGTCCCTCGGCGTCCTGCTCTACACGGCCGTCCAGGGCCGTTCGCCCTTCCGGCAGGACAGCGCCCTGGGCACCCTGCGCGCCGTGGTCGACGACGCACCGCCCCTCCCGCACCGGGCCGGCCCGCTGGCAGCGGTCATCGACGGCCTCCTGCGCAAGGACCCCGCCGAGCGGGCCACCGCCGAACAGACGGCGCGGGACCTGCGGCTCATAGCCGCCGGCGGTACGCCCGACGCCGACTCCACGGAGACCGGCACGGCACCGACGACCACTGTCTCCGCGCAGACCGGTGACGAACGCCCTTCGGTACAGCCCGCGTCCCTCGGCACCACGGCGACGGACATCAGGGGTACGGACATCACGGCTGCGGACATCACGGCGACGGACATCACGGCGACCGACGTCAGGGCGACGGAGATCACCAGCACACCCACCGTCCCTGTGCGGACCTCGTCCGACACCTCGGTGACGGCGACCGGCGGCACGCTCCCCGTGTCATCGCAGTCCCCGGCGCCGGACATGACCGTGCCGGACATCGCCGGGACCCCCGCGCTCTCGGCCTCGGCCCCGGCCCGCCCGGCAACACCCCCCGCGCCCCCGCAGGTTCCGCCGGCGTCCTCTCTCCCGACGGTGTCCGCGCCGCCGGTCACCGCCGGGACGCCCACGTCCCCTCAGCCGCAGCGCAGCCGGCGCACGAGGAACATGCTGGTGGCGCTGGCGACCGTGTCCGTGCTGCTTCTGGGCGGGCTGGGTTACGCCCTGACGCGCACCGGGGACGATGACGGGGCGGACGCCAAGGACCCCGCCGCGGGGACGAGTTCACCCGCACCGCAGGCCCAGAACGAATCGGGCGCCGGGGAGCCGCCGCCCGTGACGGTGTCGGTCACCGGGACGAACACGACGTACGCCGGGAGCTGCCCGCCGGAGCAGGGACAGGCTCCCGCGTTCACGGCCACCTTCGAGGTGACGGAGCTGCCCGTGCGGTTCACCTACCGATGGGTGTCCGCGGAGGGGTCGGTCGTCGACCGGGCCTGGCGGGCGCTGTCGTTCTCGGAAGGCGGCCCCCGCACCCACCAGGAGACGATCCGCGTGACGACGTACGCGCAAGGGGGGACGCTGTCGAGTGCGATGGGCGTGGAGATCAAGTCGTCGCAGCAGACCATCTCCGACACGGTGCCGTTCACGCTGACCTGCGAGTGAGGGGCGGGGCGGTGGCCCTGACCCCTCGGTGTTCCGCGTCCGCCGACCGGCCCGACACGGACCCCGCTGTTCTGCGATCAAGAACCCGGTGTGCCCATCGGACCCGGTTTCCGTGTCCGTGATGGTCCAGTTCGCCCTCGTACCGGATCGACCGCTTGCGCGGTCCTCGCCCGGTGCCGGGGCACGTCTCCAAGGAGTTTGAGTGTCGTCGGTCATCGTGGGACGCACGGGTCCCTTCAGTGGTCAGAGTGTGGTGCTGGGCACCGCTTCCCTACGGTTCGGGCGCAAGAGCGACAACGATGTGATCATCCTCAGCACCAGCGCCTCCCGGCTGCACGCCGAGATCGTCGTGGAGGACGACACGTTCGTCCTCCACGACCGGAACAGCAGGAACGGCACCTACGTCAACGAACAACGGGTGACCCGGCATGTGCTGGCCCCGGGCGACGTCATCCGGATCGGCGACGAGACCTTCCTGTTCGAGACGCAGGAAGCCCTGGAGACGGTCATGGACCTCTCCCAGCTCGACCTGCCGCGCCCCACGGCCCTGGCGAACCCCAGCGCGCTGCGCGTCACGATCGCCGGCGGGGGTCCGGTCGGTCTCGCCTTCGCCCTGATGCTGGAGAACGCGCTGCAGGGACGCGTGCTCATCTCCGTGTACGAGGGACGCTGGGCCAAGGCCGGCTCCGCGGTCGTCTGGAAGGACGAGACGCAGGGGAACGTCCGCCGTCAGCAGGTCGTCACCGTGCAGAGCCGGCAGTACCTCGCCCTGACCGAGGAGATGCAGTCCGCGCTGTTCGACGCGGGCCAGTTCTCCGAGATGTGGCCCGTCGGACCCGACTCCGTCGACGGCAGGCCGCCCCGCAACATCCGGATCGCCTACGTCGAGGACCGGCTGCTGGCGCTGGCCAACAGCAAGTCGGCGATCCGGCTGATACCCAAACGCTTCGACGCGTCGGAGCACGAGCACCGGCTCACCCAGGAACACGTCCTGGCGATCTGCGACGGCGGACGGTCCCGCACCCGCGAACACTACGGCGACCGCTTCGGCGCGGCCGACGCCTCCATCTACTCCCTCGACGGCGAACACCTCCAGGACGTGGTCCTCGGCCTGCGGGTCAAGTCGCCCCTCACGGACCAGATGAGCGTCCTGCTGACCGTGTCGCAGAACAGGTTCCTGCTCAACTCGCTTCGTGGCGAGGGCTTCCTGAACATGCGGCTCACCCGGGAAGAGATCAAGGCCGTGGTCGGTATCGATCCGGTCCGGCAGGTCTTCGAGGAGTGCATCGCCGCACGCCCCTGCGTCATGAGCCGCCACGAGGACAACGAGTTCGTCTGTCCCACCCACGGCACCCTCTTCCTGCCCGCCCTGCTGCGCGGCTCGGCGCTGTGGAAGCGGATCCAGGAGGGCCTGCGGCTGTTCGGTGTGGCGGAGGACGACCTCAGCGCCATCACCTCGTTCCGGCTGGACATGGTGCAGCGCCCCCGGTTCACGGCGCAGCTCAGCCGCTCGACCGCGGCGAGCCCGGGAACGTACGGCTTCCTGCTGGGCGACGCGGCCAACGCCATCCACTTCTGGCCGGGGCGCGGGCTCAACAGCGGCCTGGCCTCCGCCGTGTCCCTGGCCCGCTCGCTCAGCCGCACCTGGCAGGGCCGGCCGTTGCGCGACGCCGACTTCATCCGGCACGAGGCGGCGATGTCCATGCTGCAGTACCGGCACAAGAGCCGTGCGTGGAACGCCATGGTCACCACCGACGAGCAGGGTGTCACCCGCGCCATCAAGGACGTCATCGCCCGCAGCATGGAGGAGGTCCAGGCCGGGCCCCAGGCCCCGGCCGCCGGTCCCGAGGCGGAGCAGCCCGACCTGGAGTCGCTGCTGGAGCGCATGGTCGCGATACGCGAGCGCCTCGCGACCCGCCTGTCCGGACTGCCCACCGACGAGGAACTGCGCCACCACCTCGCCACGCTCGCGCCGACGACCCTGCGGACGCTCCAGGAGAGCGGTGCGTGGGACACGCTGATCGTCGGCGGGGAGGAGGCCGACATCGACCTCTTCTACGGGGCCGACGCGCCCATCTACGCCCCCCGCCCCAGGGACCCACGGGTCGCCGGCGCCGGGCCCGGCCCCCAGGAACCCGCACCCCTCAACCCGGCCTGAGGGAACCGCTGTCGGTGGGACGGCGGTCTTCTGCCGGTGGGGGAGCCGTCCCGCTACGGAGCTGTTTGGTGAGGGAGTCGTCCGGCGGCCGAGTCAGCCGAGTCAGCCGATCTTGAGCAGGAGCTCGGTGAGTTCGGCCGGCACGGTGATCATGCAGTCATGGCCACTCCGCAACTCCCACACCTGGGCCGGAGTGCCGTTGGGCTGGGTCGCGGGAACGGCTCGCCGGACGAGGCCTTCCGGCTCGCTGCCGACGCAGAGGATGTGCGTCCGGGGGATCGCGTCCACCGCGAGGTTGTCGAGTCGGGCCGGCTCCTGGAAGCAGCGCACCGACTCGTCCGACAGCATCGTGCGCAGCCACGCGATGTCCGCCGGGTCGGTGACCCCGAACAGGTTCCCGGCGGCTGGGTCTTCGGGCAACGGGGGAATGCGCCAGGGAGACTCGGAGCCGCGCGCCTGGTCGATCAGGAACTGGGTCACGGGCATGACGTCGATCGCGGTCTCGCCGTCGGTCGGGACCATCGCGTCGACATAGACCAGGTCGGCCACGCGGTCCGGGACCTGGTTGGCCACCGACGAGATGACCAGGCCGGCGTAGCTGTGTCCGACAAGGACCACGTCGGTGAGGTCTTCCTCGACGAGGAGATCGACGACGTCCGCGACATGCGTGTCGAGCCCCACTTCGGGGCTGAGCAGATGAGCCTTTTCGCCGTGGCCGGTCAGCGACGGAGCGAATACACGATGTCCGGCCCGGGCCAGCAAGGGGACCACCCGATCCCATGCCTGGCTACTGTGCCAGGCACCGTGGACGAGCACGTATGTCGTCGTATTCGGATTGCTCATGGGGTTTTCCCTTTCACGGGTTCTCAATAACTCGATACAGCCGCGCTGCATGAGACAGACGTTACTGAGCCGATAGGTACCTACTGGTAACCGTTGACTGTCAGGGGCATCGCGAGAGACGCGGTCGGCCTGTCAGATTCGCGGGAGCCGGTCGCGTATGAGAGCGATCCCGAGGGCGCCGGCCGCCGCTGTGATCGCCAGCCCGACGGCCAGCGCCATGGCACTGAACGCGACACCGGCGGCGTCGCTGATGACACCCGCGGTGAGTGACAGCATCGCGGCAGGCAGATACGCGCCCACGCTGAGAGACGAGTTGGCCGCCGCCAGGCGGTGAGCGGGGACCGCGGTGTTGAGCAGGGTGAACCCGGCGAACTGTCCCGCACCTTGTCCGGCGCCGATGAGAACTGCAGCGACGAAAAGGAGCAACGGGGAATTTTCCGAGGCCGCCGCATAAAGGGCTGCCATTCCCGCGACTGTGCTCAGAGACCCGCCTGTCAGGATTCTCGGCAGGCTGGTGCGCCGGGCCGCGAACTGGACCAGTGTCGCTGCGGTGAAGGCGGCGAAGACCAGTGATCCGGCCGTCGCCGTGCTGGTTTCCCGGTCCATTTCGTAAAGGAGAGAAGGGCCGAGCGAAAGGAAGAAAGACCCTCCGGAAAGTCCGGGCGCGAACACGGAGATGCCGAGCACGAGATGGATCAGCTGCTCGCGTGGCACGGAAGGCAGTCGGATGAGAGGGCCCTCGCGGCGGGGCTGGGGCTTGAGGGGCATTCTGGTGACGATCAGGAGTGAGGCCAGGAGCAGGACCAGCACGGTCCCGAAGACCGGCGTGACTGGATCCGGTGCCGTGTTCGCGACGAGGCCTGCGAAGAGGGGACCCAGACCGGATCCGAAGACCATCGCGGAGGACGACAGAAGGGCCGCCAGTCTTCTGCGGTGCGGTCCGGCGATGTCCGCGACCGCGGCCATGCCGCACGAGACGACGGCACCGACGGCGACCCCCGTCATGAGACGCGCCGCGAGCAGGGCGGGCACGGAAGAGGCGAAGAGGAGGATCACACAGCCGGCGACGGACAGGGCGAGAGCCGGCAGGAGGACCGGCTTGCGGCCGATCCGGTCGGAGACCGGGCCGGCGATCAGCAGCGACGCCAGGAGTCCCACGATGTAGATGGCGAAGATCCACGTCAGGGTGGACTGCGAAAACCCCATGTCCCGCTGCCACACGGCATACAGCACCGTCGCGGCGTTGGACAGGACGAACAGCGAAACGATGGGGACGGCAGCCAGCCACACCCACCGGACCGAACTGACAGTCGGTGTGTCTTCCGCGCTGCGCACGGGTGCTCGCTGCTTCTTTCCCCTGGGACCAGAGCTGTGGTGGGTCGGTGTGAGAGGCATGCGTGGCTCCGTGCGTGAGGCGTACCGGGGGATCGCGGATCACGCCGGTCGGGGATGCGGCGAGGACGGGGTGCCGACCGGGTCCCGGGCGAGGGAGGCGGTCGACACCCCGCAGGAGAGGGCTCCGGCGGCCGTGTGCGCGGCGTCGCCCGTGTGTCAGGCCCGGGCCTTCAGCGCGTCCACGACGGCGTCGGCCATGGGGGCGCTGGAGGCGGGGTTCTGGCCGGTGACGAGGTTGTCGTCGCGGATGGTGAACGCCTGGTAGGGCTCGCCCTGTTCATGGCGGGCGCCCTTCTCCCGAAGGGTGCCGGCGAGCAGCCAGGGGGCGTTGTCCGCGGTGCCGAAGAGGCGCTCCTCCTCATCGGTGAAGGCGGCCATCCGGCGTCCGGCGAAGGTCCAGTTGCCTTCGGTGTCGGTCGCGCTGAGGAGCCCCGCCGGGCCGTGGCAGACAGCTCCGATGATCTTGCCCTGGCGGTCGGCGTCCGCCAGCAGACGGCCGAGGTCACTGTCCTGGTAGAGGTCGACGACGGGGCCATGCCCCCCGGGCAGCACGATCGCGTCGTAGCTGTCGGCGGTGATCTCGCTCAGCTTCAGGAGCGGACCGAAGTCGTCCAGGGCCCGCTGGGCGTGGGCGACGTGCCGGGCGCAGTCCTCGCCGGCGATCTCCGGGTCGGCGCTGTGCTGGTCCAGGGGCTGCAGTACGCCCCCGGGAGAGGCGAAGTCGACCTCGTACCCGGCTCGGACGAACCTCTCGTGCGGCGCGGCGAGCTCCTCGGCCCAGTAGCCGGTGGGGTACTGCGATCCGTCGTTGCGCTCCCAGAGGTCGGCGGAGGACATGACGATCAGGATCCTGCTCATGGGTGTGGTCCTCTTTCTTCGTGTGAGGTGGGCGTTTCTTGGCACTGAGGTGAGGCCCGGCCGGGATGACTCAAGCCTGGCCCGGGACAACCCCCTCGCGGCCGTCATGATCGGCCCTGCGCTGCCTAGGCCCCGGCAACCTAGGACGCACAGACCCAGGTCCGGCCGGTCGCCGTCGGTCACACTGGACACATGGCACAGAACAACCGTGAACTGGCGGACTTCCTCAAACGCGCACGCAGCCAGAGTGATCCGTCACGTGCCGGACTGCCGCCCGACGGCCGTGTCCGCCGTGTCCCCGGCCTCAGACGGGAGGAGGTCGCCCTTCTGGCGGGGGTCTCCACCGACTACTACGCCCGCCTGGAACAGGGACGGCGCATCGTCCCCTCCCCGGCCGTGGTCGAAGCCATCGGCCGGGCACTCGGCCTCGACGTGGCGGGTCAGGCACACCTCAAGGACCTCATCGGCAGCAGAACCGGACCTGCCCGGAGACGGCCCGCCGACGTACAGCGGCTGCGCCCGGGGCTGTACCAGCTCTTCGACTCGCTGGACGGGGTGCCCGCGCTCGCGCTGGGGCGCCGTACCGACGTGCTGGCCGCCAACCGGATGGCGAAGGCACTCTTCACCGACTTCGACGCCATGCCGCCGCCGCAGCGCAACTACGCGCGGTGGATGTTCCTCGCGCCCGAGACCCGCTCCCTGTTCGTCAACTGGGAGACGCAGGCCCGCGTCGCGGTGGAGAGCCTGCGCCTGGAGGTCGGCCGCAACCCCGACGACCAGGCCACACTCTCCCTCGTCACCGAACTGCGCACCCGCAGCAGCGAGTTCGACCGGTGGTGGGAGGAACACCGGGTCTACCAGCGCACACATGGCTCAAAACGGCTCCTGCACCCCCTGGTCGGCGAGCTCACCGTCGAGTACGAGACCGTCGCCCTGCCCGGCGACCCCGACACGGCCCTCTTCCTGTACACCGCCGAAGCGGGCTCGGCCTCCAAGCAGGCGCTGGACCTCCTCGCCAGCTGGACGCTCACGTCGTCCCCCCGAGCCAACTGACTCCCCGTCCTGCCCGCGCGGCGGCCGGGCTCTTCGAGAGTGAGCGGGCCGACGCCGTTCGACGTACCCCGGCCCGGCCGGGTGCGTGGCACCTCTACGACGATTCGCGTACCACGAGTTCGGTGGGAAGGACGACGTGCTGACGCGGCTCGTCCGGATCGCTGATCTCCTCCAGGAGGATGCGGGCGATCGTGTTGCCGATGTCCTCGACGGGCTGACGCACGCTGGTGAGCGGCGGGTTGCTGTGCCGGGCGATGATGGAGTCGTCGAACCCGACCACCGCCACCTCGCCGGGGACGCTGCGCCCGTGCTTGCGCAACTCCGCCAGCGCGCCCACCGCCATGACGTCCGAGGCGACGAACACCGCGTCGAGGTCGGGGACTTGTTCAAGGAGTGAACGCATCGCGGCCCCGCCGCCCTCCTCGGTGAAGTCGGACGAGACCACCAGGCGTTCCCCGGCTTCGTGGCCCGCCTTCTCAAGGGCCTCGCGCCACCCCTGGAGGCGGCTTCGCGCCACATCCATGTCGAGGGGACCGCTGATCGTGGCGATGGTCCGCCGGCCCCGGGCGAGCAGGTGCCTGACGGCCGCCTCGGCGCCGCCCGCGTTGTCGGAGTGCACATGGCTGAGCGACTCGTCGGGGGAGCGGCGCCCGGCGAGCACCGTGGGCAGCCCCATGTCCTCCAGCAGCCCCGGCAGCGGGTCGTGCTCGTGCACCGAGACCAGCAGGACGCCGTCGACACGCCGCTCCGCCACCGACTCGGTGAGCTGGTCCCGCTCGGCCTGGTCGCGTACCAGTACCAGCTGGAGCTGCGTGCGGGTCGTCGCGAGGGCGGTGCTGACCCCGCGGATGACCGCCGAGAAGTACGGCTCGGAGCCCAGCCTGCTCTCCGACTCGGGGATCACCAGGGCCACGGAGTTCGTCCGGCTGGTCACGAGACCCCGGGCGACCGAGTTCGGTACGTAGTTCAGCTCGGCGATGGCGGCGAGCACGGCGGCCCTGGCCTTCTCGCTGACGAGCTCCGAGCCGTTGATGACTCGTGAAACCGTGGTGCGTCCGACGCCGGCGCGCGCGGCCACGGTCTTGATGGTCGGGCGTTGCCTGCCCACCATGACGCCTCCTCGCTCGCGCGCTGCCCCAACGGCTTTCACCTGCGCATTGTGCCAGACCCCTGAACGGCACCCGAAGGGGCCGAGCGCGACAGTGCGACATCTTTCGGAAACGAAGTGGTTTCAACTTCTTGACAGGAGCCTTTCGCGGCGGCCATGCTCCGGGCCACCGAGTGGGCACGTTCCCATCGTCGTTTGGGAACGTACCCACCGGACGAATCGGGCCTTCGGAGCGGACCGTGGGGCTCGAACTCCGGTGCGTCAGCGCCGCCGCTAGGAGGACGAAATGGGCAAGGCCCGAAGGAATGTGCGTACACGAGCCGTGGCCGCCGTATCGGTTGTGTCGGCTCTCGGTCTGGTCGTGGGCTGCGGAGGCAGTGACAGCGGGGGGACCGGCGGGGGCAAGAAGGACGGCAAGGTCACCATCACCATGGGGCTCTTCGGCGTCATGGGCTTCAAGGAGACCGGCCTGCTCGACAAGTACATGAAGGAGCATCCGAACGTCACCATCAAGGCGGACGTCGCGGGCGACGAGCAGACCTACTACACCGCCCTGCAGACCCACCTGGCCGCCGGCAGCGGGCTGAAGGACATCCAGGGCATAGAGATCGGCCGGGCCAAGGAACTGTCCGACACGCAGAAGGACAAGTTCGTCGACCTGGCAGGGCTGGCCGGGACGGACCACTTCCTGCCGTGGAAGCAGAGCCAGGTCACCACCTCGGACAAGAAGGTCATCGGCCTGGGGACCGACATCGGCCCCATGGCGGTCTGTTACCGCAAGGACATGTTCGAGAAGGCCGGCCTGCCCACCGACCGCGACGAGGTCGCCAAGCTGTGGGAGGGCGACTGGTCGAAGTACGTCGACGCGGGCAAGGAGTTCAAGCAGAAGTCCAAGGACGACAAGGTCGCCTTCATGGACAGCTCCAGCGGGCTGTTCAACGCCATGATCTACGGCGACGCCCAGCAGTTCTACGACAAGAAGGGTGAGTTGATCTACGCCACCAACCCTGTCGTGAAGGACGCGTGGAAGCTGGCCTCCGAGGCGGCCACGTCCGATCTGACCGCCAAGCTCCGGCAGTTCCAGCCCGGCTGGGACCCCGGCCTGGCCAACAGCACGTTCGCCACCACCGTCTGCCCGGCCTGGATGCTCGCGCACATCAGCGAGAAGGCGGGACCGAAGAACAAGGGCAAGTGGGACGTCGCCAAGGCACCCCAGGGCGCCAACTGGGGCGGATCGTTCCTCGGCGTGATGGAGCAGAGCCCCGTCAAGAAGGAGGCGCAGGATCTCCTGGCCTGGCTCACCGCCCCTGAGCAGCAGGCCTACCTCTTCAAGGAGATCGGCAACTTCCCCTCGTCGCAGACCGCGCTGGAGATGCCCGCAGTGGTCGACGCCAAGTCGGACTACTTCAGCGGCGCGCCCATCGGGCAGATCTTCGGAGACGCGGCCAAGGAGATCCCCGACGAGCAGGTGCTCGGCCGCAAGGACGGCACCATCAAGGACATCTTCTCGCAGGGCCTGACGTTGATCGAGGCGCAGAACAAGAGCTCGAACGACGCATGGAAGACCACGAACACGCGCATCGAGAAGGCCACCGGCTGACCCAGGGCTCCGTTGCCCGCCTCCGCAGCCGCCCGGCGTCCCACGCACGGATTCGTGTGGGCCGCCGGGCCCCTGTCCGCCCCCGCACCCTCCAGGAAGGACGCCTTCCGGTGGCCATCTCCACCTCGACACCCCCTGACGGCGCGCCCGGCACCGCTCCGTCGGACGGGTCCGGCACCGGCACGGAGCGACAGCGTCGCCGTACGCTGCTGCACCGTCTCGACGTGCGCGGCGCCCCGTACGCCTTCGTCGCCCCGTTCTTCGTCGTCTTCGCCGCCTTCAGCTTCTACCCCCTCATCTACACCTCGTGGATCTCCCTGCACCGCGTCGAACTGTCGACCCTCGACGTCATGGAGTGGGTCGGCTTCGACAACTACACGGCCCTGTGGGAGGACGACCGCTTCTGGAACGCGCTGTTCAACACGTTCACCATCGGTGTCCTGTCGACCGTGCCCCAGTTGCTGATGGCGCTCGGGCTCGCGCACCTGCTCAACTACCAGCTGCGTGGCTCCACGTTCTTCCGCGTCGCCGCCCTCACGCCGTACGCCACCTCGGTGGGCGCGGCGGCCCTCGTGTTCACGATGCTCTTCGAACGCGACTTCGGCATGATCAACTGGATGCTGAGCCTGTTCGGCGTCGACAACGTCGACTGGGAGAACAACAAGTGGGCCGCGCAGACGGCGATCTCCACGATCGTCATCTGGCGCTGGACCGGCTACAACGCCCTGCTCTACCTCGCGGCGATGCAGGCGATCCCGCGCGACCGCTACGAAGCCGCCGCCATCGACGGCGCCTCGCGGTGGCAGCAGTTCCTGAAGGTCACCGTCCCCGGCATCCGCTCCACCATCGTGTTCACCATCGTCCTGTCCACGATCGGCGCCACCCAGCTCTTCGGCGAGCCCCTGATCTTCGGCCAGGGCCCGAACGGCATCACCGGGGGAGCGGACAACCAGTACCAGACGCTGGGACTGCTGCTGTACGAGGAGGGCTGGAAGAACTACCAGATGGGCCGGGCCGCCACGGTCGCCTGGGCGATGTTCCTGCTGCTCATCGTCGTGTTCATCGTCCAACGACTCGTCGCGCGCGTCCTCGCGCGCAGGGCCTGACCGGGAGATATCCATGACCACAGACAGCATCCCGGTCGAGACGGCGGACGCACGCCCCGGGACCGCGCAGAAGGAACGGAAGGACTCTCCGCGCGGTAAACGGAGCCGGCAGCTGTTCCGGCACCCGGGCGCCGGACGCCAGCACCACGCGGGTCCCGTCGCCTACATCCTGCTGGGGATCGCGTCGCTGTTCTCGCTCTTCCCGCTCTACTGGACGATGGTGGCGGCGTCGAGCGACAACACGCGCGTCACCCAGTCGCCTCCGCCGTTCCTGCCGGGACCCCACCTGCTGGAGAACCTCGGCAAGGCCTGGCAGGACGCCGCGCTTGGCAAGGCCATGCTGAACAGCATGATCGTGGCCGGCGTGATCGCCCTGTCCACGGTGCTGTTCGCCACCCTCGCCGGCTTCGCGTTCGCGAAACTCCGCTTCAAGGGCCGCAACGTCCTGCTCATGCTCGTGATCGGCACGATGCTGGTGCCGCCCCAGCTCGGCGTCGTACCGCTGTTCATGCTGATGACGGAACTGGGCTGGGGCCAGCGGCTGCCCGCCGTCATCTTCCCCACGCTCGTCAGTGCCGTCGGCGTGTTCTTCATGCGGCAGTACCTGACCGAGGCACTGCCCGACGAACTCGTCGAGGCCGGCCGGGTGGACGGTGCGCACTCCCTGCGCATCTTCTGGAGCATCGTGCTGCCGATCGCCCGGCCGCCCATGGCCGTCCTGTTCATGATCACGTTCGTGCACGCCTGGAACGACTTCTTCTGGCCGTTCATCGTGCTCGACATGACCAATCCGACGGTGCCCGTCGCCCTCACCCAGCTGAGCGCGGGATACGTGCGCGACCAGTCACTGATCATGGCGGGCGCCCTGCTCGGCACGCTGCCCCTGCTCGCCATGTTCATCATCTTCGGCCGTCAGATCGTCGGCGGAATCATGCAGGGAGCGGTCAAGGGATGAGCCGCGGACCGTCCCGCCGCAGCCGCGGCCCGCCTGCCTGCGCCACCCCCGCTTCGTCTCTCCCGCCCCTCAGCACATCTGGAAGGACTCACGTGACCACCGTTACCCGACGTGTCGCGCCCGCCCCGGAGCACACCGACGCCATCCGATTCCCGCAGGGATTCACCTGGGGCACGGCGACCGCCGCCTACCAGATCGAGGGTGCCGCCTCCGCGGACGGACGCACCCCTTCCATCTGGGACACCTACTCGCACACGGCCGGCAGGGTGCGCAACGGCGACACCGGTGACGTGGCCACCGACCACTACCACCGCTGGCGCGAGGACGTCGCGATCATGGCCGACCTCGGCGTGAGCGCGTACCGGTTCTCGCTGTCCTGGTCGCGGGTGCAGCCGACAGGGCGCGGCCCCGCCGTCCAGAAGGGGCTCGACTTCTACCGTGCCCTGACCGACGCGCTGCTGGAGAAGGGCATCGAGCCGGTCGTCACGCTCTACCACTGGGACCTGCCGCAGGACCTGGAGGACGCGGGCGGCTGGCCGGAGCGCGTCACCACCGACCGGTTCGCCGACTACGCGACCCTGGCGGCCCGTGCGCTGGGCGACCGGGTGAAGACCTGGACCACCCTCAACGAGCCCTGGTGCAGTGCCTTCCTCGGATACGGCTCCGGCGTCCACGCACCCGGACGCACCGACCCGGTCGCGGCCCTGCGCGCGGCGCACCACCTCAACCTCGCCCACGGCAAGGCGGTTCAGGCGCTGCGCGCCGAACTGCCCTCCCACGCGCGGACGTCCATCACACTCAACGTCCATCACGTCCGGGCGCTGACCGAGGCCGCCGAGGACGTGGACGCGGCCCGCCGGATCGACGCGCTGGCCAACCGTGTCTTCACCGGTCCGATCCTGGAAGGCCAGTACCCGCAGGATCTCCTCCAGGACACGGCGGGGCTCAGCGACTGGTCCTTCGTCCAGGACGGTGACGTCGCCACGATCCACCAGCCGCTGGACTTCCTCGGCGTCAACTACTACACCCCCACCCTCGTCTCCGCCGCCACCGACGAGGCGAGCCACGGCTCCGACGGCCACGGGGCGAGCGAGCACAGCCCCTGGCCCGGCGCCGACCGGGTCGCCTTCCACCGTCCCGCGGGCAGTACCACCGCGATGGGCTGGGCGGTCGACCCCAGCGGTCTGTACGACCTGCTGATGCGACTCACGGCGGACTTCCCCACGACGCCCTTGATGATCACCGAGAACGGCGCCGCGTTCGACGACTACGTCAACCCGGAGGGAGAGGTGGCCGACCCGGAACGCATCGCCTACCTCCACGGCCACCTGTCGGCCGTCCAGCGGGCGATCGTGGCCGGCGCCGACGTGCGGGGCTACTTCCTGTGGTCCCTGCTGGACAACTTCGAGTGGGGCTACGGATACAGCAAGCGGTTCGGCGCCGTCTACGTCGACTACCCGACCGGCAGGCGCATCCCCAAGGCCAGCGCACGGTGGTACGCGGACGTGGCCCGCACCGGCGCGTTGCCGGACGGGGGTGGCGAGAACCGGTGACCTCGCGTGGTCAGGGGACGCGCACCCAGTCGAGGGTGCGCTCCACGGCCCTCTGCCACCCGGCGTAGCCTTCCGCGCGCTGGTCGTCGGACCACAGAGGCTTCCAGCGTCGCGACTCCTTCCAATGGGTGCGCAGTTCGTCGGTGTCCTGCCAGAATCCGATGGCCAGCCCCGCCGCGTAGGCGGCGCCGAGCGCGGTCGTCTCGGCGACCACGGGACGGCTCACGGGGACACCGAGGATGTCGGCCTGGATCTGCATGCAGAGGTCGTTCGCGGTGACTCCGCCGTCGACCTTCAGTACGTCGAGGTGGACCCCGGAGTCCCGTTCCATGGCCTCCACGACGTCGCGGCTCTGATAGCAGATGGCTTCCAGGGTCGCCCGTGCCAGGTGCGCGTTGTCGTTGTACCGGGCGAGACCGACGATCGCCCCGCGGGCGTCGGAGCGCCAATAGGGCGCGAACAGGCCGGAGAAGGCGGGGACGAAGTACATGCCGCCGTTGTCGTCGACGGTACGGGCGAGGTCCTCGCTCTCGGCGGCGGTCTTGATGATCTTCATCTGGTCGCGCAGCCACTGCACCGCGGAGCCGGTCACCGCGATGGAACCCTCCAGCGCGTAGACCACCGGGGCGTCACCGAACCGGTACGCCACGGTGGTGAGCAGACCGTGCCGGGAGCGGACGAGTTCCGTGCCGGTGTTGAGCACGAGGAAGTTGCCCGTGCCGTAGGTGTTCTTGGCCTCGCCGGGCGAGAAGCAGACCTGCCCGACGGTGGCCGCCTGCTGGTCGCCGAGTACGCCCGCGATGGGAACGGCGCCGCGCAGCGGCCGGGAGGTGCGCGTGACGCCGTAGGCCCCCGCGTCCGACGAGGACTTGATGGCGGGCAGCATGGCCCGGGGGATGCCGAAGAAGCCCAGCAGTTCGTCGTCCCAGTCGAGGGTCTCCAGATCCATCAGCATGGTGCGGCTGGCGTTGGTCACGTCGGTGGCGTGGATGCCGCCGTCGGGGCCCCCGGTGAGGTTCCACAGGACCCACGCGTCCGTGTTGCCGAACAGGGCATGGCCCCGCTCCGCCGCCTCGCGTACGCCGTCGACGTTCTCCAGGATCCACTGGATCTTTCCGGCCGAGAAGTACGTGGCCGGCGGCAGCCCGGCCTTGCGACGGATGACGTCACCCTGCCCCGAGCGTTCCAGGGCCGACGCGATCGCGTCGGTACGGGTGTCCTGCCACACGATCGCGTTGTAGTAGGGGCGGCCGTCGCGCGGATCCCAGACCACCGTGGTCTCGCGCTGGTTGGTGATACCGATCGCGACCAGGTCGGTTGCCGACAGGCCCCCGTGCCGCAGCGCGTTCTGTATCACCGAGTTGGTCCGTTCCCAGATCTCCACCGGGTCGTGCTCCACCCAGCCGGAGCGCGGCAGGATCTGGGCGTGCTCCAACTGGTGCCTCGCCACCTCGTTGCCGCCGTGATCGAAGATCATGAATCGGGTGCTGGTGGTGCCCTGATCCACCGCGCCGATGAAGTCCGCCATGGTGTGCCGCCTTTCCGGCCGGTGTGGTCAGTCCTCGGAGCTCGGGACCCGTCCCGGGGGCGGCTCGGCTTCCGCGGTCGGCAGGAAGCGGCTGATGAGGACCTTGTACAGGCCGGCGCCGAGCAGGCCGCCGATCAGCGGGGCGATGATCGGCACCCAGAAGTAGAGATTCCCGTACTGATCCCGCCACGCTCCGCCGTAGCCCGTGAGGAAGCTGGCCAGCCGCGGTCCGAAGTCACGGGCCGGGTTGATGGCGTAGCCCGCGTTCGTCCCCCAGGCCATGCCGATCGCGACCACGACCAGGCCGATGAGGAGCGGGGCCAGGTTGGCGCCCGGCGGAGTGTTCAGCATGTCCGTGATGGCCATGATCAGCAGCAGCAGGATGGCGGTGCCGATGACCTGGTCACGAAAAGCGCCCCACTCGTGGACCGGAAGAGCGGGGTTGCCGTTGCCCGGCAGGGTGGAGAACACGCCCTGTGTCTTGACGGTGTGTCCCGGGTCGGCCTTGGCCAGCGCCTCGCTGTAGTTCCAGCGGACGAGGAGCGCGGCCACGAAGGCGCCCGCGGTCTGGGCCAGCGCGTAGGGAGCCACTTTGCGCCACGGGAATCCCTTGAAGGCGGCGAGCGCGACGGTCACCGCTGGATTGAGATGAGCACCGCTCAGCCTGGCCGCCACGTAGACACCGAGGGTGACTCCGAGCCCCCACGCCCAGGCGATGCTGTCGTGGTCACCCAGACCACCCGCCGGATCCGTGAGGGCGCCACCCGCGGAGACCTGGGCGACCACGGCGCAGCCGAAGAGGATGAGGATCATCGTGCCCACGAACTCGGCGGACAACTCGCCGACAAGACCGGACCGTACGTGCCGCTCAGCCATGGGAACTCACCCTTCGCCGGCTGTACCGGCCGTCGACTGCCCGCGCGATTCCTGCCAGGCTAAGACCGTTTCGCGAAGTGCGCATATCAGGGCATTTCTCCCCCGGTGGTGTGAGGGTGACCGTCCGCCCCTGTGACGGATGTCATGTCTGTGCAGGCATGAACCCTGTGAGACGGGGCACTTGAGGGATGTACGCGACGCTGTATCGGTGTCGCGCGGTGACAACGACGCCACTGACGACCGGATTCTCGCGGTGGCACCTGCCCACATGCGAGCTGTGCTCTGTGGGAGGAATTGCCATGATGGTGCCGGCGGAGAAGGAACTGCGGACAGTACTGGCCCGGTTCGCCGAGGCCCGGATCCAGCACGACGCCCGTCCCACCGATCGCACCGGCCGAGCCCTGGCCGACGTCACCTACACGCTCTGCGTCATGACCGCCTCCCGCACCGCCGAACAGGCGCTGCGGGCGGCGGACCTGCTGCTGGAGCAGTACCGCGTCAGCCGCAAGGGCGTCGTGCGGGACGACGAGACGCTGGCCGCGTAAGGGGCGCAGCCGGCGACCTGCAACCCGCAAGTCCGCAGTCCGCAGTCCGCAGTCCGCAGTCCGGAGATGTTCAGCGTTCCAGCAGCATGCGGCGGGCCAGGCGGGCGATCTCCCGGGTGGCGGGTGACAGGACGGCCCCCTGGCGCTGGACCGCGGCGATGGTGTCGTACAGCGGTTCGGCGAAACCCACGGTGTGCAGGTCCTTGGGGAACGTACGGCTGCCGGCGACCGCCCGGGACACGATGGTGTCTCCCGCGCCCCGGGCGACGAGGTGCAGCGCGGAGTCGACCTGCTCGACCTCGACGAGCGGGGACAGGGTGACGCCCTCCACCTGGGCGCGTTCGGCCAGCTGGCGCCGGGTCGGGTCCCGCCAGCCGTAGTGGGCGTCGTAGAGGATCAGAGGCGCCTCGGCGAGGTCGGTCATGGTGATCGGCCGCGTGGTGCGCCCCGGATCCGCCGAGGCGTAGACGACCTCGTCCCGCAGGAGCGGCGTGATGTCGAGGCCCTCGGCGTCGATGGGCAGGACGACCAGACCGGCCTCCAGGTCGCCCGCGGTGACGGCCTCGGCGACCTCCACCGAGTTGAGGCCCACGATCCGCAGCCGTACCCGGGGATGGCGGGCGTGGAACGTTTCGAGCAGGTCGGACAAGAGGTAGTAGTCGGCGTTGCGCAGCAGGCCGAACGTGGCCACTCCGCCGTCGAGCGAGGTCAGGGAACGCAGTGCCCGGTCGGCGCCCTCGGCCGCCTCCGCCGCCTGCTGGGCGTAGGGCAGGAGTTCCTCGCCCGCCGAGGTCAGGACGAGCCGGCGCGCGCCGCGGGTGAACAGCGGGACCCGGTAGTGCTCCTCCATGCGTTTGACGAGTTCCGAGACCGAGGGCTGCGTCGTACGTAGTTCCACCGCGGCGGCGGAGAACGTACCGAGCCGAGCCGCGACGAGGAAGGCGCGCAACTGGTTCAGGGTCGTCGCCGGAGGCGGCTGGTACGGGGTAGAGCCCATGGGTGCCATGGGATCCAGCCTGCCATAGGGTCACCCTATGGACTGCCTGGGACGATTCGCGGTTGTCCAGGGGCAAATCCTCCATCAGGCTCAGCTCCATGAAACTGAGCTCCCGCATCACCGACGCGTTCGCCGACCGGTTCACCCTGCTCAAGGCTCCCGGGGTCGATGCTCCGCCAGCTCAGCGCGACCCCGAGGTGATCGAGACGGTCAGCCGCATGCTGTCCGACATCGAGCGGCACGGCCTGGACGCCGTACGCGGTTTCGCCCGTTCCCTCGACGGCCAGTCGGACGGCGCGATCGAACTCGGCGCGGCGGAGATCGCCGGCAGCGGCGAACGGCTGCCGAAGGACCTGCGGGAGGCGATCGAGCTCGGCGCGGAGCGCACCCAGCGCTTCGCCGCCCTGCAGCGCGCGCATCTGACGGACTTCGAGGAGGAGATCGCCCCCGGCCTGCTGGTCGGCCAGCGCTACATACCGGTCGGCACCGTCGGGGCCTACCTCCCCGCGGGCCGCTTCCCGCTCACGGCCAGCGCCTTCATGACGGTGGGAGTGGCCAAGGTCGCGGGCGTTCCGACGGTGGTGGGATGCACTCCTCCCCAGCCGGACGGGCGGGCCAACGACGCCGTCACCTACGCCGCGCACCTATCCGGGATCGACCACCTCTTCGTCGTCGGAGGAGTGCAGGCGCTCGCGGCCATGGCCTTCGGCCTGCTGGGCCGCCCGCCCGTCGACATGATCGTGGGCGCCGGAAACGCCTATGTGGCCGAAGCCAAGCGCCAGCTGTTCGGCACGGTCGCGATCGACCTGCTCGCGGGCCCCTCCGAGGTCGCCGTCATCGCCGACGCGTCGGCCGACCCCGAGGCCGTCGCGGCGGACCTGCTGGGGCAGGCCGAGCACGGCCCCAACTCGCCGGCCGCCCTGGTCACCACCTCCGAGAAGCTCGGCCGGGAGGTGCTGGCCGCGGTCGAGCGCCAGCTCCTGACCCTGTCCACGCGGGACATCTGCGGCCCGGCCTGGCGGGACTTCGGCTCCGTGATCCTCGTGGGCAGCCGGGAGGACGCCGTCGCGGTCATGGACGAACTCGCCCCGGAGCACCTGGAGGTGCAGACGACAGAGGACGACTGGTACCACGACACGCTGCGCAACTACGGCTCCGTGTTCCTCGGCCACTGGAGCACGGTCGCGTACTCGGACAAGGGCATGGCCGGCACGAACCACACCCTCCCGACCGCAGGCGGCGCCAAGCACAGCGCGGGCCTTTCCGTCTCCCGCTACCTGAAGCCGCTCACCTACCAGCGCGTCACCCGGGAGGCCACGCCGCTGCTCGCCGAGGCGGTGGAGGTCATCTCCGCCAGCGAGGGCATGACGGCCCACCAGGCCACGGCCACCCTCCGCCTGCGTTCCTACGCCGGCTGACCCCATCCCCCAGAGGAACGGTGCAACCGGATGAAATCCGTACGTCGTGAGGCACGTAGTGGGGTACGTCCCGAGAGAGCGGGAGCGCCCCGGCGCGCCTGGGGCGCCGCCGCGGCCGTCGCACTGGCCGCCGCCCTCGCCTGCGCCGGGTGCAGTCCGCCCGGGGCGGGGAAGACCGCCACCGCCGGGACCCAGTCCTTCGTCACCGAGCCCGTCACCACCGGACAGGTCGCCGCCCTCGGCGACGTCACCCTGCGGATGTGGGCGGACCAGGCGGAGAAACCGCTGATGAAATCGGTCGTCCCGGCCTTCGAGAAGAAGTATCCCAACGTCACCGTCGACATCACCTACAAGAGCTTCGACGACCTCGTCGCCACCGTCGTCAACGCCGCCTCCGGCAGCACCCCGCCCGACCTGTTCCAGGGCAACATCGGCTACGCGGTCGACGGGGCGCTGGTCAAGGCCAAGCTGGTCCGTCCGCTCGACGACGTGGCCGCGACCTACGGCTGGCTCACGGGCACCGGGGCGAGCACGCTGGCACCGGCCCGCTGGAACAGCGCCGGCACCGCGTTCGGCGACGGCAACCTCTACGGGATGTCCCCGATCAGCGAGGTGCAGGGCATCTACTACAACAAGGCCCTGCTGAAATCCCTCGGCCTGCAACCGCCGCAGTCCCTGAGCGACCTCGAAAAGCAGCTGCCGGTCGTCGAGAAGGCCGGCAAACAGCCCGTCATGCTGGGCAACAGCGACCAGTACGCCGCCACCCACATCTTCTCCGACCTCGCCGCCACCGAGCAGGACCCGACCGCGATACGCGACTGGATCGGCGGCAAGGCGAACACGACCTTCGCCACCACCGGCAACGAGAAGGCCGCCGACACCATGGCCGACTGGGCGAAGAAGGGCTACTTCGGCTCCGGTTACGACGGCCTCAGCAACGAGGACGCGATCGCCCGGTTCGCCAAGGGCTCCGGCGCCTACTTCGTGGGCGGCTCGTGGAACGGCGCCAAGCTCGACCCCGAGAAGTTCGGCTTCGGGGCGCTCACCACCGGCGGAGCCGGAGCCACCGCCTCGCCGTGGCACATCGCCGCCGCCTCCAAGGCCACCCCCGCCGCGGTCGCCTTCCTCGCCGCCCTGCACACACCCGAGGCCGGCCAGAAGATCCTCGACACCGGCCGGCTGCCCGTCGTCACCGACGGCGTACGGGCGGCGAACAGCCTGCAGAGCCAGACCCTCGACGCGCTGAAGCGCACCATCGCCGCGGGCACCCAGGTCGGCTACTACGACTGGAGCGCCACCGACATGCTCACCGTGATGGGAGGCGGACTCCAGGAGGTCATGGCCGGCCGCACGAGCAGCGCCGACTTCACGAAGGCCGTCCAGGACACCTGGCGCAAGGCGAGGGAGTCGAAGTGAGCACCGTCGCCCCCGCGCGGGACCGCGGCCCCGCGCACCGGGCGGCCGACACCGGCCGGCCCCGCCGACCGCACCGCCGCCTCTCCTCCTCGCTGTCCTCCCTCTCCTGGTCGTCCCTGCTGTACGTGGCCCCGGCACTGGCGTTCTTCGGCGTCTTCGTCCTGTACCCCATCGGTGTGTCCGTCTGGTACTCGTTCTACGCGTACGACGGCCTGACGGTGGGCACGCCGGTCGGCTGGGACAACTACACGGCCGTCTTCACCGACAGCCAACTGCGTGCCGCCCTGCTGCACTCGCTGCTCCTGCTGTTCTTCTACGCCGCCCTGCCGGTGTCCGTGGGACTGCTGCTCGCCGGCGCCATGTCCCGTATCCGGGTGTACGGACTGACCCTGTTCAGGGCGGTGCTCTTCGTGCCGCAGATCCTGTCCAGCGTCGTCGTCGCCGTCGCCTGGCGGAACCTGCTCGCCGAGGACGGCCCGGTCAACGCGGTGCTGCGGGCCGTGGGCCTGGGCCGGTTCGCCACCAGCTGGCTGGGGAACTTCGACACCGCCCTGCCCTCGATCGGAGTGGTCGGCACCTGGGTGGAGTACGGCCTGTGCATGGTGCTCTTCCTCAGCGGCATCGTGGCCATCGACCGGTCGACCTACGAGGCTGCCCGGCTGGACGGTGCCGGCGCGGTGCGCGAGTTCTTCTCCATCACCCTGCCCGCCCTGCGCCCGCAGATCTCGATCGCGCTGATCCTCACGGTCACCTTCGCGCTGCGCAACTTCGACCTCATCTGGAACACCACCCGCGGCGGCCCGGGCACCTCCACGACCGTCCCGAGCCTGTACGTCTACCAGGACGCGTTCCAGAACCGCATGCTGGGCCGGGCCTCCGCCCTGGCCATCGTGCTCACCGTGGTGATCCTCCTCGTCGTGGTGGCCGTACAGCTCCTGCTGCGGGAGCGCGACGGCACACGAAGCGGCCCCGTACGAAGAGGTCTCGCACGACGCGGCCTCGAACGAAGCCGGCTCGCACGGCCGGCCGGGAAGAAGGCGCAGTCATGAGGATCGCCCGTACCGAGAGCGTCGCCACGCACGCGCTGCTCGTCCTCGCCTCCGTCGTCGCCGTCTTCCCCCTGGTGTCGATCGTCGTCTCCTCGCTCGACGGCTCCTCCGGCGGACTGTCCCTGTCCAGCTACTCGTCCGCCTGGACCCAGGGCCGTTTCGGCTCCGCCCTGCTGTCCAGCGCGCTGGTGTCCGTCACCGTCGTCGTGGCCACCGTGATCCTCGCGAGCCTGGCCGGCTACGCGCTGGCCACCATGCGCGTGCCCGGCGGCAGGATCATCCTGGGGCTGCTGCTGCTCGGCCTTGTCCTCCCGTACGAGGTGACGGTGCTGCCCCTGTACGAGATGCTCGCGGGCTGGCACCTCATCGACACCTACTGGGCGCTGATCCTGCCGCAGATCGCCCTGTCGGTCCCGCTGGGTGTGCTCTGGATGCGGTCGTTCTTCGCGTCGGTCCCGCAGGAACTGCTCGAAGCGGCACGCATCGACGGTACGAGCAGGTTCCAGACCCTGCGCCTGGTGGTGCTGCCCATCGCCGGACCCGCCCTCACGACCCTGGGCACGGTGCTCTTCCTGTTCACCTGGAACGAGTTCCTGCTGGCCCTCATCCTCGTCCCGGACAACGCGGCGGTGCAGACCGTTCCGCTGGCGCTGTCCTTCTTCTCCGGAGCGGCCCGCTCCAGCGACCCCGCCGTCACCGCGGCGGCGGCCGTCCTCGTCGCCCTTCCGGTGCTGCTGGCGTACACGGTCCTGCAGCGGCGCCTGATCAGCGGCCTCACCGAAGGAGCGGTGAAATGACCGCCTCCAAGCCACAGTCGAGTCCACCGCCCGTGAGGACCGAAGTGACCCGTGTCGTGTGCGAGCAACTGGCTCCGCGCATCGGCGACCTGGCATACAACAAGGAACTGGCCCTGACCGCCGTCCGGCGCGCCCTGGCGGACCGGGCCGACATCGTCGTCCTTCCCGAACTGGTCACCTCCGGCTATGTGTTCGCGACCTCGGAGGAGGCGTGGAGCACCGCGATCACCCTCGCGGACCCCTTCTTCGCCGATCTGACCGCGGTGCTGGCCGGTACGCGCGGTGTCGTCGTCCTGGGCTTCTGCCAGGACGCCGGCGACACGCTGTACAACAGCGCCGCCGTGGTCGACGCGAGCGGTGTGCGGGCCGTCTACCGCAAGACACACCTGTGGGACCGGGAGACGCTCTTCTTCACCCCCGGCGACCGCACACCCCCGGTGGTCGACACGGCACACGGCCGGATCGGCGTACTGATCTGCTACGACCTGGAGTTCGCGGAGATGCCCCGCCGGCTCGCCCTGGCCGGCGCGGACCTGATAGCCGTGCCGACCAACTGGCCGCTGGTCGACCAGCCGGCCGGTCAGTATCCGGCGGAGATCATCCAGGCGCAGGCCGCCGCGCGCGCCAACGGCGTGTTCATCGCGTGCGCGGACCGCGGCGGCGTCGAACGCGGACAGCACTGGACGCAGGGCACCGCCGTCATCAACCAGTACGGCAGGCTCACAGCCACCGCGACCGACGCCGAACAGCGGACCACCGCCGACCTCTTCCTGAACCTGTCCCGCGACAAGGCCATCTCCCCGCACAACGACCTGCTCGGCGACCGCCGGCCCGACATCTACGCACAGGAGACCCCGCTGCTATGACGACAGCCGACTCCACGCCCGCACCCGCCGGGACGACCTCGCTCACCGACGACGACTGGTGGCGTACCGCCGTCATCTACCAGGTGTATCCGCGCTCGTTCGCCGACGGCGACGGGGACGGCACCGGTGACCTGCCTGGTGTCACCGGGCGGCTCGACCACCTGGCGGACCTCGGCGTCGACGCCCTGTGGCTCTCGCCCTTCTATCCCTCGCCGCAGCGCGACGGCGGCTACGACGTGGCCGACTACCGCGCGGTGGATCCGCGCTACGGCACGCTCGCCGACTTCGACGCGCTCCTGGCGGGCGCCCACGCGCTGGACATCCGCGTGATCGTCGACCTCGTACCCAACCACTGCTCGGCGGAGCACGCCGCGTTCCGCGCCGCGCTGGCCGCGGGGCCCGGCAGCGAGGAACGGGCCCTGTTCCACTTCCGCGACGGCCTCGGACCGGACGGCGCCCTGCCGCCCAACGACTGGACGTCGATGTTCGAAGGGCCCGCCTGGACCAGGGTCACCGAGGCCGACGGCCGTCCCGGGCAGTGGTACCTGCACCTGTTCGACCCCTCCCAGCCCGACTGGAACTGGGACAACCCCGCGGTGCGGGCGGACTTCGAGCAGACGCTGCGGTTCTGGCTCGACCGCGGTGCCGACGGCTTCCGCGTCGACGTCTGCGACGCCCTCGTCAAGGCCCCCGGCCTGCCCGACTGGCCCCGTCCGACCCACGGCGTGATCGAGCCCGTCGACGGCGTGATGCCTCCCATGTGGGACCAGGAGGGCATCCACGAGATCTTCCGCGCCTGGCGCCGGCTCCTCGACACCTACGACGGCCGGCGCATCCTGTGCGCCGAGGCATGGCTGCCTCCGGAGCGTGCCGCCCGGATCGTCCGCGCCGACGAGATGCACCAGGCCTTCAACTTCCGTTTCCTGGAGACCCCCTGGCAGGCGGCCGGCCTGCGGAGCGTCGTCGACGCGTCACTGGCGGCCAACGGGGCGGTCGGCGCACCCACCACCTGGGTCCTGTCCAACCACGACGTGATGCGGCACGCCAGCCGGTTCGGATACGACGGACCGGTCGAACTGGAACACGGCGTGGGCACCGACGACCCACAGCCCGACCGCCCCCTGGGACTGCGCCGGGCCGGAGCGGCCACAGCGCTCATGCTCGCGCTGCCCGGGTCCGCCTACCTGTACCAGGGCGAGGAACTGGGCCTGCCCGAGGCCACCCGGCTGCCGGACGAGGCCCGCCAGGACCCGGTCTGGGAACGGTCCGGACACCGCATCCGCGGACGCGACGGCTGCCGGGTGCCCCTGCCGTGGACCGAGGACGGACCGGCCTTCGGCTTCAGCACCCGCGCCACCACCTGGCTGCCCCAGCCGTCCGACTACGGCTCCTACGCCGTGGCCGCACAACGCGGGCGCCCGGACTCGACGCTGGAGCTGTACCGCACCCTGCTGAACCTGCGCCGCCGGTACAGGCTGGGGGAGGGGGCCCTCGTTTGGGAGACCACTTCCGAGGACGTCCTGCACTTCCGCAACGGCGCCGTCGAAGTCGTCACGAACTTCGGGCAGCACCCCGTCCCGCTGCCGCCCGCCGCGAGTCTCCTGGCCGCGTCCGGCCCGGTGACGACTCACGTACCTCCGGACACGACGGTCTGGTTCTCCAGGGAGCCCCTCCGGTAGGGGCCTTGTCATCGCATCGCCGAACGTCAGGGCCCGACCGTGAGGGACACGGCACGGGTCCTGGCGGACGAAGGGCCGGTTTCCAGCAGGAGTTCACCCGCCTCCACGCCCACGGTGAGGTCGCGCGTCACCGAGGCGAGCGTGTCCGCGGCGATGTCGAACACGGCCTCCGCGGTCTCGCCGGGCCGGAGCGGGACACGGGCGAACCCGCGCAGTTCTCTCGTCCTGGGCCACGACGAGCCGCCCGACATCCGCCGCACATACAACTGCACGGTCTCGCGCACCGGCCGGTGTCCCGTGTTCGTGACGGCGACCGTGCAGGTCAGCGTGGGCGCGTCCAGCGATACCGAGGTACGGGACAGCCTCGGCGCCCCGTACGACACCGTCGTGTACGACAGCCCGTGGCCGAACGGGTGGCGGGCGGACGCCGGCTGGTCGACATAACCCCGGTAGCCGTGGTCCTTGCCGTTGTAGTGGACGGGCAACTGCGCCGCCGAGCGCGGTACCGACACAGGGAGGCGCCCCTCCGGCTCCGCCCGGCCGAAGAGGACGTCGGCGACCGCGCTGCCACCCCACGGTCCCGGGTACCACGCGCTCAGTACGGCGCCTACGGTCCCGGAGAGATCCGGCAGGGCGTGCGGGCGCCCCTGGACCAGGACAACGACGACCGGTGTGCCCGTGGCGGCCACCGCGTCGATCAGCCGCAACTGCCCGGCGGCCAGCGCCAGTTCGGCCAGGTCGACGCCCTCGCCGCAGGTCATGCCGCCCGGACCGGCCGCGCCGGCCAGCGCCGCGCCGTTGCTGTCGAACACCGTGGCGCCGTCGCGGGCGCTGGAGCCGCCCAGCACCAGTACGGCCACGTCCGACGAGGCGGCCAGCTCGACCGCTTCGGGGATCGCGGAGAGGTCGGCGCCGGTCAGCGCGCATCCGGCGGCATGGGTGACCTCGACGCCCTCGGGGGCTGCCGCGCGGATGCCCTCCAGGACGGTGCTGCCGGTCCCGGGCCGCTGGGGCGCGGTGTAGTCGCCGATCTGCTGCGGTACGGAGTCGGCGTTGGGGCCCAGTACGGCGATCCGCCGGGCCGAAGGACCCAACGGCAGGGTTGCTCCGTCGTGTTCGAGCAGAACGACGGAGGCCCTGGCGATCCGCTCGCTCAACTCCCGTACGGGGTAAGGCGGTTCGTGGACGGGGCGCCTGGACGCGTACGGCTGCTCGAAGAGGCCGAGCCGGAACTTGAGTCCGAGGACCCGGGCGACGGCGGTGTCGAGTGTGGCCTCGGGAACGAGACCTCGGGTGACGGCCTCGGCCAGCCGGGGGAAGCAGGCGTCCCACAGACTCAGATCGCAGCCCGCCGCCAGCGCCGTGGCAGCCGCGGCCACCGGATCGCCGGTCAGGCGGACCAGGCGGTCGATGGCGCCGCCGTCCGCCATGACGAGCCCGTCGTAGCCCCACCGGTCGCGCAGGAGCCCGGTCAGCAGCGGGTGGTTGGCGACGCAGGGCAGGCCGTCCAGTTCGTTGTACGCCGCCATCACCCCCGCCGCACCGGCCCGGACACCCGCGCGCGCCGCCACGAGGTGGATCTCGTGCAGCTCCCTGGGCCCGAGTTCGGTGGCCGCGCTGTTGCGTCCGCCGACCGTGGCGCCCTGCCCGGCGAAATGCTTGAGGACCACCGCGGCCCGCGCCCTGCCCATGCCGCGCACCAGCGCCTCGGTGAACCGGGCCGCCAGGTGGGGATCCTCCCCGAAGCACTCCTCGGCGCGGCCCCAGCGCGGATCGCGCACCAGGTCGAGCGCCGACACGAGCGCGACATGGCCGCCGCGGGCCCGCAGTTCGGCGCCCACCGCCTCGGCGGCCGACTCGTACAGGTCGGGGTCCCAGGTGGCGCCCACGGCGAGGTTCACCGGCAGGACGGTCCCGTCGAGCGCCTGGTGGCCGTGCGGCACCTCCTCCACGAACAGCACCGGGACACCCAGCCGGGTGTGCTCCACGACGTACCGCTGTACGTCGTCGGCGACCCGCGCGCCGTCGGCCGCCGTGATCCCGTCCGCGAACCCCACCCCTGACCAGGGGTCGGCGCGCTGGAGCCCGTAGAGGGCGCCCATGCCGTCGTGGGCGGCGACCTCCGCGTGGAACGCCTCGGTGAGCCGGTGTCCCCCGGGCGTCCGCTCGTAGGCGTCCCACCCGTACAGGCGCTGGTTGACCTGGCCGACCTTCTCCCGCAGGGTCATGCGGCCCAGCAGATCCCGTACCCGGGCCTGCACCGGCGCGTCCGGGTCCCGGTAGAGAGGGCGGCCGGTCATGTCAGTTCCAGGACGACGACCCCGTACGGGGCGAGCCGCACGTCCGTCACCTGCTCGCCGGAGGCCAGGTCACGCAGCAGGCCGGCCGCCTGCGGGCGCACCGTCAGCTCCTCGGCGGACTGGCTCACCAGCCACACGAAGCGCCGGCCGTCCTCGTGCACGAGCAGGTCCGCTCCCACGTACGGGCTGTCGACGGTGACCGGGCGCCCGGCGCCCGCGACGTCGGCGAGCGCCGCGTACAGCCGGTGCGTCTGCTCGGGGTTGACGTGGGCGGTGCGGGCGGCCATGTGCTCCAGGGGGTAGGTCGCCAGGACGGTGCGGCCCTGTCCGGTCTCGCGCACGAGCAGGGCCGGCCGGCCGTGCCCGTCCACGGCGACCACCCTGGCATCGCACGGGACCACCGGCAGATAGGCCCGGCTGTCCTCGTTGCCCGCCACCGGGAAGGTGAGGTTCTCGCCCGCCGTGAGCGGGCCGAAGTCCTCGGTGAACGTCATCTCCAGTACGTCGTCGGTGATGGGCTCGGCGACCCCGTACGACAGTTGCAGTTCGACCCCGAACAGTCCGTCGAGGTCGTCGAACCACGGCCCGCGCGTGCCGGGGTGCTCACCGGAGCAGAACGACAGGTAGACCGTCGCTCCCTCCTCCGCCCGGCGTGCCAGTTCGCGTCGGGTGCGGGCGGTCAACTGCCGGGTGGCGGGCAGCAGATAGAGCTTCGCGCGGCCGGGCAGGCCGTCGGCCTCGCGGACGAGTCCGGCCGGCAGGTCGGCGGCGCGCGCGGCGACGTACGCCTGATGCAGCGAGGTGAAGATCAGCGGCCGGTCGGCGGGCCTGCTGTAGGGGTATCCGCGCTCCAGGAACGCTGGCACGACCAGGGCCGCGTCGGTGTCGGCCCGTCGGCAGCGGGCGAAGTCGACCGCCTTCAACACGTCGGCGAACGCGGCGAGTTCGACCAGGGGAGCCTTCGGCGCGCCCTCGCTGTCCGTGATGCCGAAGTGCATCTCGAAGGGGTGGTGGTCGTACGGCGAGCGGTCCCACAGATCGTCGTAGTCGGTGTTGTTCCAGGCGATCCAGCCCGTGGCTCCGCCGAGCAGCGAGTTGTGCAGGGTCTGCCGGTAGTAGACCGCGGCGTTCTCGGCGGAGACCGTGTCGGTGGAGAGGCCGAACTCCTCAAGGACGACGGGCTGCCCGGTCACCGAGGCCAGTTCGCACTCGAAGGCGGCCCGGTGGTGCTGGCGCGGCCGGTCGGTGTCCGAGCGGTAGACGTGCGGCCCGACGAAGTCGACGTACTCCGCGGTGTCGCGCAGCGAGAAACCGTTGTCGCGGCCGGTCACCTCGATGCCCCAGGCGCCGTCCCCGAGAGAGACGGGCTGGGTCGCGCCTGCGGCGCGTACGGCGTTGCACATGGCCTGCGCCCAGGCCGTGACGACGTCGGACGAGGGCGAGTTCTCCTGGTACACGCGGCCGTAGCCGGGCATCTCGTTGGTGATGAGCCAGCCCGTGACCGCCGGGTGGTCCTTGAAACGGCGGGTCATCTGCGACGCGAACCACGCCTGACGGCCGACCATCCACACGTCCTCGTACAGGTCCCGCCCGCCGCGCCAGACCGGGTCCCAGTTCTCGCCGGACATGTGGCCGACGATGAAGGTGGGCACGGTGCCCATGCCCGCCTCGGCGTGGGCGTCGAGGAAGTCCGCGAACCGCTCGCACAGGACCTCGTCCACCCGGTGGGGCTCGGGGTGGAAGTCGGGCCAGTAGAAGAAGGAGCGCGTCATGGTCAGACCGTGCTCGCGCAGCACCCCGAGTTCCTCGCGGACCGTCTTGGGGTCGTAGTCGCGCCACATCAGGGGGCCGCCGGTGCGGGACCAGAAGTTGGCGCCGAGCCAGGGCAGTACGGCGGCGTCGTGGGTCAGGTGGGCGCTGTGGCGTCGCATGGTCCTTCTCGGATCGATCGGGTGGTACGAGTGGGGGGTCGGGGCCGGCCGTCAGGGCGGAGCGGCACCGGTGGACTCGCGGACGACCAGGCGGGGCCGGTCGTCGAGGCGCTCGGCCTCGACGTCCTCGCCGCAGCGGGCGAGCAGGACACGCGCGGCGGCCGCGCCGACCCGCTGCACCTGCTGGTCGACGGTGGTCAGCCGCGGATGGAGCCAACGGCCCAGCGGCAGGTTGTCGTACCCCACGACCGAGAGGTCGTCGGGGACGCGCAGCCCCGCGCGCTGGGCGGCGCCCATGCCGCACACGGCCATGGAGTCGTTGGCGTAGACGATGGCCGTGGGCCGGTCCCTGGTGGTCAGCAGCGCGTCGGTCGCGGCGACCGCGGAGACCTCCGAGAAGTCGGTGTGCAGCACGGCGAACGGCCGCAGCCCCGCGGAGCGCAGGGCCGAGCCGAAGGCGGCCTGGCGCAGCCTGGTGTGCTGCAATTCCTCGGGGCCCGCCACATAGGCGATGCGCCGGTGGCCGAGTTCCAGGAGATGGGCGACGACCTCCTCGACGCCGGCGCCCTGCCGGCCGAGGCCGACGCTCGGCACGGCCGTCGAGCGGTCGGGGTCGCCGAGCAGCACCGCGGGCAGGCCAAGCCGGGTCAGCAGCGCGGGACGGGGGTCGACGGCGCGCGCGTCGGTGAGTACCGCCCCGTCCACCCTGCCCTCGGCGGCGAGCCGCTCGTAGAGGACGTTCTCCTCCTGCGCGCCCGCGACGAGGTGCAGCAGCAGACCGTAGCCGCGCGGGGCGAGCTCCCCCTCTATGCCGGTGATCAGCTCGCTGAAGTGGGGGTCCGCGCCCAGTACGTCGGTGGGGCGCCGGACGACCAGGGCGAGCGTACGGGTCCGGGCGCTGCGCAGTGCGGCGGCGGGCGCGCTCGGCGACCAGCCCAGTTCGAGCGCGGTGTCCAGGATGCGGCGGCGGGTCGGCGCGGACAGCCGCCCCTTGTCGTTGAAGGCCTGGGACACGGCCGCGGTCGACACTCCGGCGGCTGCCGCGACGGCCTTGATGGTGGGACGTCTGGCGGGCCTCGCGTCGGGCGGGTTCGCCTCGGTGGACGGGCTCACATCTTCACCGCCCCGCTGACCAGGGCCTGTTGCATGCGCTTCTGCAGCACCGTGTAGACGATCCATACCGGTACGAGGGTGAGGACGGTGCCCGCGGTGAGGACGCCGTAGTCCGTCCCGGTGATCGACTTCAGGGTGGGCAGGGCGACCTGGACCGTGCGCTGCGCGGGGTCGGGTCCGATGATCACGAGCGAGTACAGGTACTCGTTCCAGAAGGTGAGGAAGTTCAGCAGCAGCACGGTCGCGATGCCGGGCATGCACATCGGGATGTAGACGTGCCGCAGGGTCGTGTACGTGGAGGCGCCGTCCATCCGGGCGGCCTCCTCCATCTCCCTCGGGATGGTCCGCATGAACTGCACCAGGATCACCACGGACAGCGGCATCGCGGTCGCGGGCAGGAACAGCACCATGAACGTACGGGTGTGGAACAGACCGGTCGCCGCGGCCAGCAGGAACGTCGGGAAGAGCGCGGCGAAGGTGGGGATGAGGAAGCCGAGCGAGAAGACGTTCTCCATGAGCGAGGCGACCCGGCCTGTGGACCGGGCCAGCGCGAACGCCGCGGGCAGCGCGAGCGCCAGGGTCAGGACGAGGGAGAAGACCGTCACCAGCGTCGAGTTGACGACGGCGAGCCCGAGGTCGGCGCTGTCGAAGGCGGTGCGGAAGTTGCCGAGGCCGAACGACGTGGGCAGGGCGAAGGGGTGCGCGAAGATCTCGTCGTTCGTCTTGAAGGCGGAGGCGAGGAAATAGTAGAGCGGCACGATCAGCAGGACCGCGTAGGACCACACCAGGATGTGCGCGGGCAGCCAGCGCTTGCCGAGCTTCATGGTGAGCGGCTCCGATCAGTAGTTCTGGCGGAATGCGCGGCGGATGGCGAGCAGTCCGACGAGCCCGGCGAGGAAGAGGATGACGCCGACGGTCTGGCTGTAGCCCAGGTCGGCCGCGATGAACGCCTTCTGGTAGACGAGGAACGAAAGGGTGGTGGACGAGCTGCCTGGCCCGCCCTGGGTGAGCAGCAGGACGTGCTGGGCCGACCCGAAGAGCGTCCACAGGAACTGAAGCATCGTCACCACGCCCACGTAGTCGCGGATGACGGGGAAGTGGATGAGCCACATTGTGCGCCAGTGCCCGGCGCCGTCGAGCTGGGCGGCCTCGCCGAGCTCGTCGGGCACGCTGCCGAGGCGGGCCGCGAACAGGACGGCGGTGAAGCCGATCCCGGCCCACACGTCCAGCGCGATCAGGCACGCCAGCGCGGTGGAAGGGGAGGCGAGCCAGGCATCGGCCAGCGAGCCGAGGCCGACCGCCTCCAGGGCGCCGTTGGCCAGTCCGTCCGGGGACAGGGCCGCGTAGAACACCATGGCCTTCGCCGGGGTCGAGATGAGCCCCGGGATGAAGAGCAGGTAGCGGATGACACGGTGTCCCGGCGGCTGCTGCGCGACGTAGTAGCCCAGCATGTACGAGCACACGATCATGACCGGCAGCGCGACGGCGAGCTGGACCGCGGTGTTGCGCACCGCGTCCCGGAAGACCGGGTCGTCGAGGACGGTACGGACGTTGCCGAGGCCGGCGAACGACACCGGCTGCAGCATGCCCGGCCAGTGCAGGGCGGCGACCACGAAGATCGCGATCATCGGCCCGACCATGAACACCAGGTACCAGACCAGGGCCGGGACGGCGAGAACGGTGCCGCCCTGCCGGGGCGGGCGCCGCCCCGCGGTGGCGGACGGCGGGCCGGGGCGGACCGTGGTGCCGCCCGGTGTGGGCGTCAACGTCGTCATGCGGTGACTCCGATGGACTCTGGCGCGGGACGCGAGGGAGGAAGAGACGGCGGGGGAGGGACGGGAAG
>NZ_LIPP01000113.1 GCF_001418335.1 Streptomyces aurantiacus
CCATCTTGGAGAAGTGGCCGGAGCCGACCTTCCCGGCGTGGACGAAGCCGGCGTCGCCCTCGGGCTTGAGGGCGTCGAAGACCGGCTGGACCTTCGCGATGTGCTCCGCGTCGCCGCCGACCATGAGCGCGTAGCCGTTGGCCAGGCCCCAGACGCCCCCTGAGACGCCCGCGTCGACGAAGCCGATGCCCTTCGCCGCGAGTTCCCCGGCGTGCTTCTCGTCGTCCGTCCAGCGTGAGTTGCCGCCGTCCACGACCACGTCGCCGGGCTCCAGGAGCTCGGCGAGCGCGTCGACGGTGGACTGGGTCGCCGCGCCGGCGGGGACCATCACCCACACCACCCGCGGGCCCTTGAGCCTGCCCACGAGCTCCTCAAGGCTGTGGACGTCGGCGAGGTCCGGGTTGCGGTCGTATCCGATGACGGTGTGGCCTGCGCGGCGAATGCGCTCGCGCATGTTGCCGCCCATCTTGCCGAGGCCGACGAGACCGAGCTCCATCAGGTTGTTCCTTCACTAGCGAGGTGGCAGGAGGGCACTTTTCGTACCTGCGTCCGACCGACCCTAAACCCGGACTCTCCTGCACACCTGTGGGCATAGCCGCTCAGACGTACGCCCTCACCTGCGGCTCTTCGTCAGCCGCTGAGCCGCACCGGCATGATCAGGTACTTGTAGGCCTCGTCCGCCTCGGCGTCCAGCGCGGGCCTGCCGCTGAGGAGGGCCGGCTTCGTCGACGTCGTGAAGGAGAGCTGCGCGACCGGGGAGTCGATGGCGCTCAGTCCGTCGAGCAGGAACGTCGGGTTGAAGGCGATCGAGACATCGTCGCCCTCCAACTGCGCGTCGACCCGCTCCACAGCCTGTGCGTCGTCGCTGGAACCGGCTTCCAGGATCAGCACGCCCTGTTCGAAGCTCAGGCGCACCGGGGTGTTCCGCTCGGCGACCAGGGCCACACGCTTGACGGCCTCCACGAAGGGGGCGGTCTCGATGACGGCGATCGAGTTGAACTCCGTCGGGAACAGCGAGCGGTACTTCGGGAGGTCGCCCTCCAGCAGACGCGTGGTCGTCCGCCGGCCCGCTCCCTCGAAGCCGATCAGACCCTCGCCCGCGCCGGAGCCGGACAGCGCCAGGATCACGCTGTCGCCGCTCGTGAGCGCCTTGGCGGTGTCCAGGAGTGTCTTGGCGGGCACCAGGGCGACGGCGGACGCCTCCGGGTCCTCCGGCTTCCACAGGAACTCACGGACGGCGAAGCGGTAGCGGTCGGTGGACGCCAGCGTGACCGTGTCGCCCTCGATCTCGATGCGCACGCCGGTGAGGACGGGCAGCGTGTCGTCACGGCCCGCGGCGATGGCCACCTGGGCCGCGGCCGAGGCGAACACGTCACCGGGGACGGTGCCGGTCGCGGACGGCATCTGCGGCAGCGCCGGGTACTCCTCCACGGGCAGGGTGTGGAGGGTGAAGCGGGAGGAACCGCAGACCACGGTGGCCCGTACACCGTCTGTGGAGATCTCCACCGGACGGTTCGGGAGGGCACGGCAGATGTCGGCGAGCAGGCGGCCGGAGACGAGCACCGTGCCTTCCTCGTCGATCTCGGCGTCCACCGAGACGCGTGCCGAGACCTCGTAGTCGAAGCTGGAGAGGCTCAGCGCCCCCTCTTCGGCCTTCAGGAGCAGGCCGGCCAGTACAGGCGCCGGTGGACGGGCCGGGAGGCTGCGTGCCGCCCAGGCCACTGCCTCCGCGAGTACGTCGCGTTCCACCCGGATCTTCACCGTTGCCGCCTCCGTCTGTTGCCGGCGCTCTCGCCCTGCTTGGCCTTCGTCGTCTGACTCGGTGTCGCTCAGCCCACTGAGGGGCAGGACTCCGGGGTCCAGTCTGACGCACCGCACTGACAGTCGTTGCCTGTCGGGGTCAAGTCGTGCCGAGCGGCAGCTGAGGCGCCGAGGGCGAGTTGTGCACAGCCCCCACTTCGAAACGGTTCTCAGGCTCTCTCTAGTTGTCAGTAGTAGTAGGGCCTGTGGATACCGTGGATAACCTCGTATTCGCAGGTCAGAGCAGGTTTTTTGTCCACTGCCCCTGTGGGTGGAGCCGGTGGATAACAGCCCTCTTCTGTGGACAGAAAAAAGTTCTGCACACTCCATGCACAGGCAGGGGCCACTTCTCCCCAGGACCGTCCCCAGCTTTACCCACGTTCCCCACAGGCCAACCCGGCACCTTGGTGTGACGCCTTTCACTCGACACGGTGAGAACGCGCGTCGAGTTGCCGAACAGTGGACAACGGTGTGGAGAAGCCGCCGATCACTGGGGACAACTGGCCCTAGCCTGTGGGTCACCGGTGGAAAACTCACCCCACAGCCTGTGGATCTTTTCTTTGTCCACAGCCTGTGGAGATCTTTTGTCCACGAATCCACACCCGGCTGAGCTGGGCTGATGCTCTTTCAGCAGGAACGCCTGTGGACACGATCTGGACAACTCCGCAGTCCCCAGGCTGTGGACGGTAGAAAGTGGCCAAATCTGTGGAGGACGGCCGTAACCAGGCGCGTATTCGAACAGCCGGTGGCTGTCAGGTAACGCCGGGACGGCTCCGAACAGGGTCCGGAAGGCTCCGGACAGGGGCCTGAAAGGCGCTGGGGAGGGTCCTGGAAGGCCCTGGAGTCCGACTGAGAGCGGTCGCCGCCCCTCTCGGCGCGCTCGTCGTCGTACTCGGCGTGCTCGTCGGAACAGCGAAAGGCGCCCCCGGGAACGAGTCCCGAGGGCGCCTGCAGCGACGTACCGCCGTGGGTGTCGGCCGTTGACGGCCTCGGTCGGCCGGTGTCAGCCGTTCTTGATGCGGTTCGTGAGTTCGGTGACCTGGTTGTAGATCGAGCGGCGCTCGGCCATCAGCGCGCGGATCTTGCGGTCGGCGTGCATGACGGTCGTGTGGTCGCGGCCGCCGAACTGCGCACCGATCTTCGGCAGCGAGAGATCCGTGAGCTCGCGGCAGAGATACATGGCGATCTGCCGGGCCGTCACCAGCACCCGGCTGCGCGAGGAGCCGCACAGGTCGTCCACCGTGAGGCCGAAGTAGTCGGCGGTGGCCGCCATGATGGCCGGCGCGGTGATCTCCGGGGACGAGTCCTCGCCGCCGGGGATCAGATCCTTGAGGACGATCTCCGTCAGACCGAGGTCGACCGGCTGCCGGTTGAGCGACGCGAACGCCGTCACCCGGATCAGCGCGCCCTCCAGCTCGCGGATGTTGCGCGAGATGCGGGACGCGATGAACTCCAGTACCTCCGGCGGGGCGTTGAGCTGCTCCTGCACCGCCTTCTTACGGAGGATGGCGATACGGGTCTCCAGCTCGGGCGGCTGGACATCCGTGATCAGGCCCCACTCGAAACGGTTCCGCAGCCGGTCCTCCAGCGTCACCAGCTGCTTGGGCGGCCGGTCGCTGGAGAGCACGATCTGCTTGTTCGCGTTGTGGAGCGTGTTGAAGGTGTGGAAGAACTCCTCCTGCGTCGACTCCTTGTCCGCCAGGAACTGGATGTCGTCGACGAGCAGGATGTCCATCTCGCGGTACCGCTTGCGGAAGCTGTCGCCCTTGCCGTCGCGGATGGAGTTGATGAACTCGTTGGTGAACTCCTCGGAGCTCACGTACCGCACCCGCGTGCCCGGGTAGAGGCTGCGCGCGTAATGCCCGATCGCGTGCAGCAGGTGCGTCTTGCCGAGGCCCGACTCCCCGTAGATGAACAGCGGGTTGTAGGCCTTGGCCGGCGCTTCGGCGACGGCGACCGCAGCAGCGTGCGCGAACCGGTTCGAGGCACCGATGACGAAGGTGTCGAAGAGGTACTTCGGATTGAGGCGTGCGGTGGGTTCACCGGGGCCCGCCGCGGGTGCCGGCTGCGCGGCCAGCGGTCCCGGTGCGCCGCTGGAGGCGGGCAGCGACGAGCCGACGGGACCGCCGCGGTGGACATGGCCCATGCCGGACGGGGACGGCGGCTCGGACCGCTCACGGCGGTCGGGGCGCTGGTCGTAGTCGGAGCGGGGCTGGTCGTAGTCGGGCCGCTGCTGCTCGTAGTCCGAGCGCTGATCGTACGGTGAGCGGCCCGGCTGCTGCCGGTAGTCCCGTGGAGGGGACGCGTAGGGGTCGCGGTCCGGGAAGCCGAGCCGCTGCTGCTGCCATCCGTAGTCGTCCTGCGGGGGCCGCGGCCAGCCGCCGGGGTCGGGGCGCTGGTAGTCGGGATACGCGGGGCGGGCCGTCGGCAGCTGGTCGTCGTGGGAGGGCGGCTGCTGGTCGGGGCGGCCCTGGGGGTGGTCGTCCATGCGGTTGTCCGACATGCGGTTGTCCGCGCGGTGGCGGCCGTACCCGCGGTAGCCGTCGGGGCCCTGCGAGGACGGGTGCTCGGGCTCCTCATAACGCGGCCGGGGCTGCTGGGCGGGCTGCGACGGCGCGGGGGATTCGCCGGCGGAGTCGTCGGCGGAGTCGTCGACGGTGATCGCGATGCGGATCGGGCGGCCGCACTCGCGGCTCAGCGTGTCGCTGACGATCGGCGCCAGACGCCCTTCGAGGACGCCTTTCGCGAACTCGTTCGGGACTGCGAGCAGTGCGGTGTCCGCGACCAGTGCCAGCGGCTGGCAGCGCTTGATCCAGTGCTCGTCCCTGGTCTCGACACCCTGTCCGCGGCCCTCACCGAGAAGTTGCTCCAATACGCGTGGCCACACTGCGGCAAGATCGGCAGGTACGTCAGCCACAGGACACGCTCTCTCACGGGTCCCACGAACGTGTGATTCCTGGGACGGATTGGGTTGGAACTCGGTGGGGCGGGGTGAACGAAGCAGCTGAAGCGGCCGGAACGCGGAAGACGCTGCGGAGAGAAGGGAACGAACCGGAGTCCGGCCACGGTAGTCAGGGCGACCCGTACGGTTCAAGTTGTTGTCCCCAGCCTGTGGACAGTGTCTCCCGGGCGGCTCTGGTTTGACCGGATGGCGTAGCCGCGCGTACCGTGACCAGGTCGAGTTGTCGATGGCTGCTGCCGCCTGCCTCCGATGGGCACAGATCGCGAACAGCGATCGGGAAGCGGTGCACTCGGGCGTAAGCGAGCTACTCGTGGGCGCACGGTGACAGCCAAGACGGCACCCCGCAACTACCGAATCTTTCTGGAGCCCCCGAGTGAGCAAGCGCACCTTCCAGCCGAACAACCGTCGTCGCGCCAAGACCCACGGCTTCCGGCTGCGGATGCGTACCCGTGCCGGCCGCGCGATTCTCGCGAACCGCCGTGTCAAGGGTCGCAGCAGCCTGTCCGCCTGATTACCTAAACAGGTCATGACGTGCTGCCTTCCGAGCATCGGCTGAGGCGGCGCGAGGACTTCGCGACCGCGGTACGCCGAGGACGCCGGGCCGGACGCCCGCTCCTCGTCGTCCACCTTCGTAGCGGTGCAACCGACCCGCACGTGCCTGGGGAGAGCACTCCCCCGACGCGTGCGGGTTTCGTTGTCAGCAAAGCCGTGGGCGGAGCCGTCGTACGCAACAAGGTGAAGCGTCGGCTTCGCCATCTGATGCGTGAGCGTGTGGCTCTGCTGAGCCCCGGTAGCCTGGTAGTCGTACGAGCGCTGCCCGGTGCGGGTGACGCCGACCATGCACAGCTGGCCCGAGACCTGGACGCCGCCCTGGAGCGGCTACTGGGAGGGGGCGCGCGATGAAGTACCCGCTGCTGGCTCTGATCAAGTTGTACCAGTGGACCATCAGCCCGTTGCTCGGGCCGGTGTGCAAGTACTACCCGTCGTGTTCCCACTACGGGTACCAAGCCATCGACCGGCACGGTGCGATCAAGGGAACGGCACTCACCGCCTGGCGCATCCTGCGGTGCAACCCGTGGTCGCTGGGCGGTGTGGACCATGTCCCGCCGCGGAAGCGTCCGCGATGGCACGAAATGCCGCGTAACGCCTGGCGTGCGCGCAAGGGCGGGAACTCCGCCGCCGAACCGGCCACCGAGGGGCACGGTATGTCCAACCATCCCTCAAGCCCGGCCGCCGAGACCCCGTCCCATGCTCAAGGAGCCTGATTAGTGGACACGATTGCCAGTATTTTCAGCTTCATCACGACACCCGTTTCCTGGGTCATCGTCCAGTTCCACTCGGTGTACGGCGCCATTTTCGGCCCGGACACGGGCTGGGCCTGGGGCTTGTCCATCGTGTCCCTGGTGATCCTGATCCGTATCTGCCTGATCCCGCTCTTCGTGAAGCAGATCAAGGCGACTCGGGCGATGCAGACGCTCCAGCCCGAGATGAAGAAGATCCAGGAGCGCTACAAGAACGACAAGCAGCGTCAGTCCGAAGAGATGATGAAGCTGTACAAGGAGACGGGCACCAACCCGCTCTCCTCGTGTCTTCCCATCCTGGCGCAGTCGCCGTTCTTCTTCGCCCTGTATCACGTGCTCAACGGCATCGCGTCGAACGACACCATCGGCGTGATCAACGACCGGCTGCTGGAGAGCGCGCAGAAGGCGCACATCTTCGGGGCTCCGCTGGCCGCGAAGTTCACGGACGGCAGCAGCAAGGTCGAGGCTCTGGGCTCCTCGCTCACCGACGTGCGCGTCGTCACGGCGATCATGATCGTCCTGATGTCGTTCTCGCAGTTCTACACGCAGCGCCAGCTGATGACGAAGAACGTCGATACGACGGTGAAGACGCCGTTCATGCAGCAGCAGAAGATGCTGATGTACGTCTTCCCGGTCATGTTCGCCGTCTTCGGCATCAACTTCCCCGTCGGTGTCCTCGTCTACTGGCTGACCACCAACGTGTGGACCATGGCCCAGCAGATGTACGTCATCCGCAACAACCCGACTCCGGGTTCCAAGGCCCAGGCCGCCTACCTGGAGCGTCTGCACAAGCACGTCACGCAGCACGAGAAGACGCGCGGCCGCGGGGAGAAGGCCATCGTCAAGGCCATCGTCGCCAAGGGCCGCGACCGCAACGACTTCGAGCGCAAGTTCATCAACGGCCTGACCAAGGCGGGCCTGGCCGCGCAGGCCGACGGCAACGTGGTGAAGAGTGAGGCCTCGACCCTGGTCGAGACCGAGGACGGCACCCCGGCGACGGGCGCCGGCGCTCCCAAGCGTCAGCAGCCCAAGCGGCAGAGCAAGTCCCAGCGGCAGTCGGGCACGGCCCCCCAGGGCGGTGCCAAGGCGCCGAGCGAGTCCGAGCCGAAGACCTCGCTCAGCAAGTCCGACGAACCGCAGGACGCCAAGCCCGGTCCCAAGCCGGCGGGCGGCAAGTCCGCGTCCGGTGGCACCCGCAGCAAGGCCCAGTCCGGACAGCGCAAGGGCCCACAGCGGCCCAAGTCCCCGTCCAAGAAGTAAGAAGGAGTCCATCCCGTGACGGAAGGCACCACCTCCGCTGCCCCTGAGGGTGGCGACACCCTGACCCGCCTGGAGCAGGAGGGCGAGATCGCGGCCGACTACCTCGAAGGTCTGCTGGACATCGCCGACCTCGACGGCGACATCGACATGGATGTCGAGGCCGATCGTGCGGCTGTCTCGATCATCAGTGATTCCAACACCCGCCAGTTGCAGAAGCTGGTCGGCCGGGACGGCGAGGTGCTGGAGGCACTCCAGGAGCTCACACGCCTGGCCGTGCACCGGGAGACCGGGGACCGCAGCCGGCTGATGCTGGACATCGCGGGCTACCGCGCCAAGAAGCGTGAAGAGCTCTCCGAGCTGGGCGCGAAGGCCGCCGCCGAGGTCAAGAGTTCCGGCGAGCCGGTGAAGATGCAGGCGATGACCCCCTTCGAGCGCAAGGTGGTGCACGACGCCGTCAAGGCTGCCGGCCTGCGCAGCGAGTCCGAGGGCGAGGAGCCGCAGCGCTTCGTCGTCGTGCTCCCCGCCTGATCAAGTACGTCGTACTCCCGGCCCCGTCTGTGTTCGCAGGCGGGGCCGAACTTTGTCAGCCTGACAGCTCTCGACGGTCCTGATAGTCCTGATAGTCCTCAGTTCCTGACACTCCTCGCCCCAGTCAGCGCGTAGTGCGCTCAAGCAGTACGGAAGGACGGTTCCCCGTGACGGAGGCAGCGGAGCTCCCCCCTGCGCCCGAGCAGGCTCGGGCGGTATTCGGTGATCGCTTCGCGGACGTGGTGCGGTACGCGGAGCTGCTGGCCGACGCGGGAGTCAAGCGCGGTCTGATCGGCCCCCGCGAAGTGCCCCGTCTCTGGGAGCGGCATCTGCTGAACTGCGCCGTGCTCTCGGAGGTGGTGCCTGAAGGTGTGACCGTGTGCGATGTCGGGTCCGGTGCCGGACTGCCCGGCATCCCCCTGGCCCTTGTCCGTCCCGACCTCAAGATCACGCTGCTTGAGCCACTGCTGCGGCGTACGAACTTCCTCAATGAAGTCGTCGAACTGCTCGGGCTCGACCATGTCACCGTCGTCCGTGGGCGGGCCGAGGAGGTCCTGGGCACGCTGCCGCCGGTCCACGTGGTGACCGCCCGCGCCGTGGCCCCCCTGGACCGGCTCGCGGCCTGGGGCGTCCCCCTGCTGCGTCCGTACGGGGAGATGCTGCTCCTCAAGGGCGACACCGCGGAGGAAGAGGTCAAGAGCGCCGGAGCGGCCCTGAGCAAGCTCGGAGCCGTGGACACCTCCGTGTTGCATGTCGGGGAAGGTGTCGTGGAACCTCTGGCCACCGTGGTGCGCGTGGAGGTCGGGGAGAGTCCCGGCGGTGTGCGGTTCGCGGCCAAACGAGCGAAGGCGGCTCGGACCGGAAGGGCCAGGCGGCGACGCTGACGGCTGTCCGATGGCGGCGTCAGGCGGGCGTCAGGTGGGGGCGCCCGGCTGCGGGGCCTGTCTGTCGAGCCAGGGCTTGCTGCTGCAGGGGTAGGGCTCGTTGACTGATCCGTCCTGACGACGAGACGTACTCCACACAAGCTGCCAAACCTATGCATGCCGGAGTGTCGCGCGATGGCAGCACTGCGCGCTGTGCATCGTGTTTCACGTGAAACGTCGCTCACTGCTGCACGGCATCATCAGTCGCGGTCGCGCCGCGGCCGAACCCCGCGACCGTAACCCCCTGGGGTCTCTGGGGTCTTCCGGAAAAAGATCCTCTCCCGGCGCCACGGCATCCCCCGGAGAGGTCACGGAGTTGTCCACAGAGGTGGATTTCTCCACAGAACAACGGGCCTCGCTGGTTCACGACCCCGAAGGCATGGGAGGCTCTGTTCATTGCGAGCCTGAAGTCGAGGAGAGTGAATCCTTGCGGTCCGACGCCAACATCGCGGGACCGATGACCGATCCGGTCCCCGGTCCCCGAACCGAGTCGATGGGGGACGATGTTTCACGTGAAACACCGCCCCCGATGGACGACACTCCCATCGGTCGTGCTGCCCAACTTGCTGTGGAGGCTCTAGGTCGAGCCGGCGAGGGCCTGCCACGGCCCGAGCAGACCCGCGTGATGGTGGTCGCAAACCAGAAGGGCGGGGTCGGTAAGACCACGACCACGGTCAACCTTGCTGCCTCTCTCGCGCTGCACGGCGGGCGGGTCCTGGTGATCGATCTGGATCCCCAGGGCAATGCCTCCACTGCGCTGGGCATCGACCATCACGCCGAAGTTCCGTCCATCTATGACGTGCTGATCGACAGCAGGCCACTCTCCGAGGTCGTTCAACCGGTCCCCGATGTCGAGGGTCTCTTCTGTGCACCTGCCACGATCGATCTCGCCGGAGCGGAGATCGAGCTGGTGTCCCTGGTGGCACGTGAGAGCCGACTGGAACGGGCGATCCAGGCGTACGAGCAGCCGCTGGACTACATCCTCATCGACTGCCCGCCCTCTCTGGGGCTGCTGACGGTCAACGCGCTCGTTGCGGGCGCTGAGGTTCTCATCCCGATCCAGTGCGAGTACTACGCCCTGGAGGGACTGGGCCAGCTGCTGCGCAACGTCGACCTCGTGCGGGGGCACCTCAACCGCGACCTGCACGTGTCGACGATCCTGCTCACCATGTACGACGGCAGGACGCGCCTCGCGTCCCAGGTCGCCGACGAGGTGCGCAGCCACTTCGGAGAAGAAGTACTGCGGACGAGCATTCCGCGCTCGGTCCGTATCTCCGAAGCTCCCAGCTACGGACAGACGGTGTTGACCTACGACCCGGGATCCAGTGGCGCCCTCTCGTATCTTGAGGCGGCGCGAGAGATCGCATTGCGTGGGGCCGGTGTGGCCTACGACGCGCAGCACGCCCATATGGGTGCACACAACGAACAGAACATGGTGGAGGGGATCCAGTGAGTGAGCGACGGAGGGGGTTGGGCCGTGGGCTCGGCGCACTGATCCCTGCTGCCCCGACAGGGGAGAAGGCAGTGCCGCCGGCGATGGGCGGAGCGTCGGTGTCGGCGGGAGCCGTACCGGTGCTGACCGCGGAGCGGGGCGTGGCAGCGGCCAAGGTGGCCGCGCTTCCACCGGCCCACGTTTCACATGAAACGGAGGAGCCGTCGACGAGCGTGTTCGGGGAGGCTCCGGCGGCGCCCGTGGGAGCACACTTCGCCGAGCTGCCTCTCGACTTCATCACGCCGAACCCGCGCCAGCCCCGGGAGGTGTTCGACGAGGACGCTCTTGCCGAACTTGTCACCTCCATCAAGGAGGTCGGGCTTCTCCAGCCGGTCGTCGTACGGCAGACGGGCCCGGCGCGCTATGAGCTCATCATGGGCGAGCGGCGCTGGAGGGCCTGCCGTGAGGCGGGACTTGAGGCCATCCCGGCGATCGTGCGGGCCACGGACGACGAGAAGCTCCTTCTGGACGCACTCCTGGAGAACCTGCACCGAGCTCAGCTGAACCCGCTGGAAGAGGCTGCCGCCTACGATCAGCTGCTCCAGGACTTCAACTGCACGCACGACCAACTGGCGGACCGGATCGGCCGGTCGCGCCCTCAGGTCTCCAACACCCTGCGCCTGCTGAAGCTCTCGCCGTCGGTCCAGCGTCGCCTCGCGGCCGGGGTCCTCTCCGCCGGACACGCGCGGGCTCTGCTCTCCGTTGCGGACTCGGAGGAGCAGGACCGCCTGGCTCATCGGATCGTGGCCGAAGGGCTCTCGGTGCGAGCGGTCGAGGAGATCGTCACCCTCATGGGTTCGCGGCCGCAGTCGGCTCCGCGTGCCAAGGGGCCGCGGGCCGGCGCTCGGCTCTCCCCGGCGCTGAGCGAGCTCGCGACGCGTCTCTCGGATCGTTTCGAGACCCGGGTGAAGGTCGACCTGGGGCAGAAGAAGGGCAAGATCACCGTCGAGTTCGCCTCGATGGAGGACCTTGAGCGGATCCTTGGCTCCTTCGCCCCGGGCGAGGGGCCGGTTCTGCAGAAGGGTCTCCTGGACGACGACTCCGACGACTCCGAGGACACGGGGTCCTGAGTCCTGGTCGAGCGGGCCGTGTCCGGTGTGTACCGGAACACGGCCCGCTCTTTGCTTTCTGTCGGTATCGATGGAATCGCATCATGGATACGATGCGTTCGGGTATGGCGCATTCACCTGGCAGCACCTTCTGTGGGGAGGCGGAGGCCATGCGAACGGTGAGCCGCACCGGACTTGTCAGCGCGGGCCTGGGGCTCGGGGCGGTCGGCGGGTTCGTCGGCAGCCTTCTCAGGGAACGGAGCGCTCTGACAGCCGCTCGCGACGCCGCGGGCGAAGGAAGCGAGGATCTGCCTTCATGGGGCGTCGGCTCGTACCGCTCACGCTGGACAACCTTCAGGACCTTCCCCAGCGCTGTCGCGCGTGTGTCTTCTGGGAGTTGGACCCAGTCAGCGGCCAGGCCGCGGTAAAAGCGGGCACTCCCGAGCTGGAGAAGGAGGCGTGGATCTCCGCCGTCCTGCTGGAGTGGGGATCCTGCGGCCGGGTCGTCTACGTGGACGAGGTCCCGGTGGGCTTCGTGCTGTACGCACCGCCCGCCTATGTGCCGCGCTCAACGGCGTTCCCCACGAGCCCGGTCTCGCCCGACGCGATCCAGCTGATGACGGCTTTCATCCTGCCGGACTACCAGGGGCAGGGACTCGGGCGCGTGATGGTGCAGACGGTCGCCAAGGATCTGCTGCGGCGGGGCTTCAAAGCCATCGAGGCGTTCGGAGACGCCCGGTGGAAGGCACCGGCCTGTGTCCTGCCCGCCGACCATCTGCTGGCCGTGGGCTTCAAGACCGTCCGGCCGCACCCGACGTACCCGAGGTTGCGCCTGGAGCTACGGACGACGCTCTCCTGGAAGGAAGACGTGGAGCTGGCGCTCGACCGGCTGCTGGGGGCCGTACAGAAGGAACCGGCACTGCGTCCGCTGTAGGGGCCGCTGCACGGACCCCTGTACGGACGGGTCAAAAAGACGGATGGGCCAACCCGTGAGGGTTGGCCCATCCGTGTTTCACGTGAAACATCGTCGCCCAAGGGCGACGGCTTGCCGCATTACTCGGAGATGAAGTCCTCAAGGTCGCGCACGATCAAGGCCTTCGGCTTCGCACCGACGATGGTCTTGGCGACCTCGCCACCCTGGTAGACGTTCAGGGTCGGGATGGACATGACGCCGTACTTGGCGGCCGTACCCGGGTTCTCGTCGATGTTGAGCTTGACGACCTCGATCTTGTCGCCGTACTCGGCGGCGATCGCCTCAAGGGACGGCGCGATCTGGCGGCACGGACCGCACCAGGCGGCCCAGAAGTCCACCAGTACGGGCTTGTCGCTCTTGAGGACGTCCTCTTCGAAAGAGTCGTCGGTCACATGCTTCAGAGTGCCGGCCACGGCGGGCTCCTTAACTCGTTGGTGCGGTGGGGCGGATGGAGGATCAGACGGTGGTCTTCTCGGGCTCCGCCGCCTCCTCGTCCGCGAGGGCGGCGAGGAAGCGCTCGGCGTCGAGAGCAGCGGAGCAGCCGGTGCCGGCCGCGGTGATCGCCTGACGGTAGGTGTGGTCGACGACGTCGCCGGCGCCGAAGACACCCGTCAGGTTCGTCCGGGTCGAGGGCGCCTCGACTTCGAGGTAGCCCTCCTCGTCCAGGTCGAGCTGGCCCTTGAAGAGCTCCGTGCGCGGGTCATGGCCGATCGCGATGAACAGGCCGGTGACGGGCAGCTCGGACGTCTCGCCGGACTTCAGGTTGCGCAGCTGCAAGCCGGCGAGCTTCTGATCGCCGTGGATCTCGGCGACCTCGCTGTCCCAGACGAACTTGATCTTCGGGTCGGCGAAGGCGCGTTCCTGCATCGCCTTGGAGGCGCGGAGCGTGTCGCGCCGGTGGACGATGGTCACGGACTTGGCGAACCGGGAGAGGAAGGTCGCCTCCTCCATGGCGGTGTCGCCGCCGCCGATCACGGCGATGTCCTGATCCTTGAAGAAGAAGCCGTCACAGGTCGCGCACCAGGAGACGCCGCGTCCGGAGAGGGCGTCCTCCTTGGGCAGACCCAGCTTGCGGTGCTGCGAACCGGTCGTGACGATGACGGCCTTCGCCCGGTGTACGGTGCCCGCGGTGTCCGTGACGGTCTTGATCTCGCCGCTGAGGTCGACCGAGACGATGTCGTCCGGGATCAGCTCGGCGCCGAAGCGCTCGGACTGCGCCCGCATGTTGTCCATGAGCTCGGGCCCCATGATCCCGTCCTGGAAGCCGGGAAAGTTCTCCACCTCGGTCGTGTTCATGAGGGCACCACCGGCGGTGACGGCGCCCTCGAACACCAGCGGTTTGAGCGACGCGCGCGCGGTGTAGAGCGCCGCCGTGTAGCCGGCGGGCCCGGAGCCGATGATGATCACGTTACGGACGTCGCTCACGGATTGATTCCTCGTCTCTGGGGACTGCTACGTACGACCCGGGGGAGCTCCTGTCGGAACTCTCATCCCACCCAACGGATCCTAAGGGGCGCGCATTCCCGCTGTGTCCGGGCACACGAAGGCGAGTCATCGCACGGGGACCCTCGGCGGAGTGACGTGTGCCCAAGAGGCTCCATGGCGGAACCGGACGCGCTCAGTTCAGCGGGTAGGAGTGCTCCAGCAGAACCTTGCCGGCGGAGATCGACGGCTTGTTCACACAGGCGGAGTCGACGACGTATGCCGTGACCCGTGTCCTGTCGGTGGCGGCGGGCAGCACCACGAGATACGCGTCCGTGCCCTCGTAGGAGCCTTCCTTCGAGGCGAGCGGGGTCGCGTCGCGGCCGATCCCCTGCTTGATGCAGCTGGGCACCGAGTCCGTGGGTGTATTGAGGACCTTCGGGCCATCAGTGGACGCGGTGCCGTTGGGACGAGAGCTGCGAGGGTCGCTGTCCTTCTTCCCCTCCGCCTTGGCGAGGAGATCCGCGACCTGGACGTCCAGCTTCTCCCCGGCGAAGGTGTCAGCGGGGTCGCTCTGCTTGGGGGAGGCCGACGGCGGGTCGTTGTCCGAGCCGCCGCTGCCCATCGACTGGATGAGCAGGCCGCCGAGCCCCAGCGTGGCTGCCGTGAACACGGCACCCAGGACGACGGTCCTGCGGCGCCCACGGCGCGGGAGGTTCGTGTGGCCCGGTCCGGTGGCGGCACGGGGATGCCCTGCGGGCCGGTCGGTCACGGTCGATGTTTCACGTGAAACATGCCCGATGTCGTTCCTGCCCTCGTTCCTGCCCTCGCTCCTGCCGTCGAGTTCCTTGAGAGCGCCCGCGTCCGCGGCGGCGGGCGCCGTGGCATTCAGCAGGGCTTCGGCTGCGAGAGCGGCGTCGATGCGTCCCGCGACGTCATCGGGCATGCGGAGCGGGCCCGGCAGCGTGCCGAGCATGCCGCGGATCTCTTCCAGCGATTCGTACACGTCGGCGCAGAGCGGGCAGCCCTCCAGGTGGCGCCGCACCTCCGCCGAACGGGACAGGGGGAGCAGACCCTCGGTGAGGTCGGAGAGCTCCGTGACGTCCGGGTGCCAGGCCGTGTCGGTCGTGGATGTCACGCTCGCCCACCTCCGCCCTTCACAGCAGCTGAATCGCTTGGTCCGTCATGTGGTCCCGCTGCGGGTGGGACGGATGCCCCCTGCGTACGGTTCCTTCCCTCACTCGACTTCTCGTTCGACTTCTTGCTCGGTCTGTCGCTTCCGCTGTCCGCACGCAGGTGTTTGAGCAGGGGGAGCAGTCTGGCTCTGCCCCGAGCGCAGCGGCTCTTGACCGTGCCGGTCGGCACGTCGAGCAGGTCGGCGGCCTCCGCCACGGGGTAGCCCTGCATGTCCACCAGGACGAGGGCGGCCCGCTGGTCGGCGGGCAGGGTGCCCAGCGCCTCCAGCAGCTCACGGTGCAGATCGTTGCGCTCGGCAGGGGCGGCGGCCGACTCGTGCGGTTCCAGGAGCTGGTCGAGCCGCTCGGTGTCGTCCACGGGGGAGGTCTTCCTGGAGGCCGCCTTGCGGGCACGGTCCAGACAGGCGTTCACCGTGATCCGGTGCAGCCAGGTGGTGACGGCCGACTGGCCGCGGAAGGTGTGGGCGGCCCGGTAGGCGGAGACGAGGGCGTCCTGGACGGCGTCAGCGGCTTCCTCGCGGTCGCCCAGCGTCCGCAGCGCCACCGCCCAGAGCCGGTCACGGTGCCGGCGCACGATCTCGCCGAAGGCGTCGGGGTCACCCTCGACATGACGGGCGAGGAGGTCATGATCGCTTACTTCGCCGTAGGCGCCGTCCGCCATCGAACCCCCTCCCCCTCGGTGAACCGCTCAGCCGGTGAACTTCACGTCGGTGATCGCCTGCTTGAAACCGGCACCGCTGAACTGGTCGCCGGACGCTTCCGGCACCGCCGTGATCCAGACCAGAACGTACCGGGTCTTCACTGCCTTCTTGGTGGAGATCTTCAGATCTTTGGTACTGGTCGTGCCCGACGCGATCTTCGTCATGGAACCGAGGGACGCGGAGGACGACAGCGAGTCGGCCGCGTACAGCGTGGCCGTCGTATGGTCACCCGTGTAGTACAGCCCTATCGAGGCCGCCGACACATCCTGCTCGGAACCGAGGTCGTAGACGATTCCGACGCCCTGCTTGAAGGGCGCCAGCTTGGGACCGCCCCGGTAGGAGTACGTCCTCCAGTACGTGGAACTGTCCTTGTCGTACGTCAGGTCCGCGTCACCGGCGTGCTGGGGCTTTCCGTCCGGGTAGTACTCCTGGGCGTCCTGGATCGTGAGCGGCTTGACCGGCTTCGCCTTGTTGCCGCTCTTGTCGTTCCCGTCCGTCGTCCGGGTGTTGTCCGTCTCGTCGGACTTGCCGTGGTCCATGAGCGCGTCTGCCAGCTGCCAGCTGCCGAGCCCCAGGGCGGCGATCAGCAGCGCGGACACCGCCCATTTGAGGGCCTTGCCGGTGCGGGTCTGCAGCGGAGGCAGCGGCGCCGGCATCGGCATCGGCTGGCCGACGCCCGGGTGAGGCGCGGGGCGGCCGTAGTTGCCCTGCTGGTACGTCGTGCGCTGGTACTCCGGCGGAGCTGTGAAGGCGGGCTCCGGCGGCCGGATGCGGGGCATCTCGCCGATCGCCTTCACCAGTTCCTCCGGCGTGGTGCACGGAGGTTCCTGGCGGGACGCGGTCGCGCCGTCGTTGACGAGTGCGCGCATCGCGAGCTCCGACAGGCCGCGGTGCACGCCTGCCCGCACCTGGTCGGGCGCGATGAGCCCGACGCCCTTGGGCAGCCCGGAGAGACCGTACGCGTCGTCCTCGTACGGCCAGCGCTGGGTGAGCGTGGCGTACAGCAGGGCGCCGATCGCCTCGGTGTCCGTGCGCTGCGGGGTGTCGGACGTGATGCCGCGCAGCGCGGCGTTCACGGCGAGGCCCCGGATGCGCCACTGGCCGGACGAGGTGCGCAGCACGGCGCCGGGGGTCAGCTTCAGATGAGCCAGCCCTTCGCGATGTGCGGCGGCCATCGCCTGGGAGACCTGGCTGACCATCTGGTACGCCTCGTGCACCTCCAGCGGTCCGGCGGCCAGGAGCGCTGTCAGCTCCGTGGCGTCGGGCAGCCATTCGTGCACCACATAGACGAGGTCGTTCTCCTCGACCGCGTCCAGGACCTGGACGAACCGGGGATCGCCCAGCAGGGCGGACGAACGGGCCGCCGCCAGGACGGATCGCGCTCGTGGATGGTCGGCGGGCAGCAGGTGCACGCCGACGGCACGGCGGAGTTTCTCGTCCACCGCACGCCAACTGCTGAAACCGTCCAGACGGGTGACGCACTCCTCCAGGCGATAGCGTCTGGCGAGTTTGTGACCGCTGTGCAACTCGGGCGGTGAAGTCCTGCCGGGGTTCTCGTTCTCCCCGCTCCCCTGTGTCTCTTCGCTCTCCGAGCTGTCCGTGTCCCGCTCCCGGTTCTGGGCCACCCCGTCGGCCGTGGACTGGTCCGCCTTCGCGGTCAGCGGCTCATCGCCGCTGCTGTCCGCCACGTCGACGGCAGCCGTGCTCCGTTCCGCCACCGTCGCTCCTGCCTCCCCATCCGTTGCACGCTGTCCGACGCCAAAGCCAATTGTGCCCACAGGTCGCCCCTCTGCACGACACGCGGTCGCGGACGATGGTTGTACGCCTACCCCGCTCTCAGCGCCCAAGGCGCCCGCGGACCATGCCGACCATTCCGTTCAGTTCCTCGATGCGCATCCGCCGCGCCGCGACGTAGAAGACACCGAGCAGTACGACGCCACCGCCGAGCAGGGAGGCGAACGAGCCGCCGGCGCCCTGTCCCAGTGTGTGGCCGATTCCGTAGCAGGCGGCGCCGCTGAGCAGCGCCGCGGGGACCGCCGCGATCGTGAGCCGCGCGTACGTGCGCAGGACGCGGCCGCCGTCCAGGTCGCCGCCCAGCCGCCTGCTCAGCCTGCTCCACGCGACCCCGACACCGATCGCGTAGGCGAGACCGTACGAGGCGGCCATGCCGGCGACCGCCCAGCGCGAGGGAAGCAGGAAGAAGCAGAGCGCGGAGGCCCCGGCGTTGACGACGGCCACGATGACCGTGTTGTAGAAGGGGGTCCGGGTGTCTTCGTACGCGTAGAAGGCGCGGAGGACGACGTACTGCACGGAGTAGGGGATCAGGCCGAGGCCGAAGGCCATCAGCATGTAGCCCATGTTCGTCGCCTCGCTGGTACCGGAGGCACCGAACATCAGCGTGCACATCGGGACGCCGAGGGCGACGAAGCCGAAGGAGATCGGCACGATCGCCACGGCTGTCGTGCGCAGTCCCTGGGAGATGTCGTCGCGGACCGCCCCGGTGTCGCCCTCGTGGGCCGAGCGTGCGAGGCGCGGCAACAGGGCGGCCATCAGGGAGACCGTGATGATGGCCTGTGGGAGGCCCCAGATGAGCTGGGCGTTGGCGTAGGCGGCGAAGCCGGTGCCGTCGACAGGCGAGGCGTCGCCTGCCGCGGTGGACAGCTGGGTCACGACGATCGCGCCCGCCTGGTTGGCGAGGACGAAGAGCACGGTCCACTTGGCGAGCATCGCCGCCTTGCCGAGTCCGTGGCCCTTCCAGTCGAAGCGCAGCCGCAGCCGGAAGCCGGTCTCGCGGAGGTACGGGATCATCGCGAGCGCCTGGACGACGAGGCCGAGCAGGACACCGATGCCGAGCAGCCGTTCGCCCTCCGGCGGAATGGTCTCGACCTTCATGCCGGAGCTGCTCGATGTGCCGTACACCCAGATGAACAGTCCGAGCGTGGTGATGATGACGACGTTGTTGAGGACGGGGGTCCACATCATCGCGCCGAACTTCCCCCGTGCGTTGAGGATCTGGCCCATCACCACGTGGACGCCCATGAAGAAGATCGTGGGCAGGAAGTAGCGGGCGAAGGTGACGGCGACGTCGTTGGCCGCCGCGTCGCCCGAGACACGCGTCGACAGCGCGCGGACCAGGAGGGGCGCGGCGAGCACCGCGAGCGCGGTGAGCGCGCCGAGCACCACGACGACGAGGGTCAGCAGCCGGTTGGCGTACGCCTCGCCACCGTCGTCGTCCTCCTTCATGGCACGCACCAGCTGCGGTACGAAGACGGAGTTGAGGCCGCCGCCGACGGTCAGGATGTAGATCATCGTGGGCAGCTGGTAGGCGACCTGGAAGGTGTCACCGAGGGTGCCGACGCCCAGGGCGGCGACGATCAGCGCGGAGCGGATGAAGCCGGTGAGGCGGGACACCATGGTGCCGGCCGCCATCACGGCGCTCGACTTCAGCAGGCCTGACGCGCGGCCCCCGGACTTCTTCGCGGGGGCCGCGTGCGACGGAGGGGCCGTGGCGGCCGGAGCGGGTTCCGCCGCGGGGGCGGGCACGCCGAGCGGCCCGGCAGGGGGCTGGACGCCGCCCTGCTGCTGATCCCGGAAACCCTGCTGCTGGTCCCGGAAGAGGTGGGCGAAAGCGTCGGGCTCGTGGCGCTCCTCACCGGCCTGGGTCACCAGGTCGTCCACACCCACGAACTGCGTCGTACGGGGGTCGTCGCCGTACGGCAGGTACTGGGTGGGGCCCTCGGGCTCGGGCGCCGGGGTCTGCGCCCACACGCGCGGGTCGGG
>NZ_LIPP01000114.1 GCF_001418335.1 Streptomyces aurantiacus
CGTCCGTTGTGCCGAAGGGCACGTGTTCAGTACCGCATCGCTTCCGATGCAGCAGGCCGATCGGCTCGGCCCCGGCCGGTTGATCCGTTGCCCCCGTTGCGCCCGGCTCCGCAGCGTCGTACCGGTGACCTTCGAAAATCGCTGACCACCCGGTACGCGCCGCACTCGGGCAAGCGCACGATCAGGCAGTAGGCAGTAGGCAGTAGCAGTCAGTAGTCGGTAGTCAGTAGTAGGTCGTCAGCAGTCAGTTGCGGCAGCGCATACGTTCCTGCACCCGTGGGCCCGCCACCATGACCGGATTGTGGTGGGCCCTCGGGGTCTGCGTATCCTCGGGGCGTGCTTCTCTCTGACAAGGACATTCGGGCCGAGATCGACGCCGGGCGTGTGCGGATCGATCCCTACGACGCATCCATGGTGCAGCCTTCGAGCGTCGACGTGCGGCTCGACCGCTACTTCCGGGTGTTCGAGAACCACCGTTACCCGCACATCGATCCGTCCGTCGAGCAGGCGGATCTGACGCGGCTCGTCGAGCCCGACGGTGACGAGCCGTTCATCCTGCACCCCGGCGAGTTCGTCCTGGCCAGCACGTACGAGGTCATCTCGCTGCCCGATGATCTCGCTTCGCGGCTTGAGGGGAAGAGTTCGCTCGGGCGGCTCGGGCTCGTCACGCACTCCACCGCCGGGTTCATCGACCCCGGGTTCTCCGGGCACGTGACCCTTGAGCTGTCCAACCTCGCGACCCTGCCCATCAAGCTCTGGCCGGGGATGAAGATCGGGCAGCTGTGTCTGTTCCAGCTCAGCTCGGCGGCCGAGTTCCCGTACGGCAGTGACCGGTACGGGTCCCGCTACCAGGGGCAGCGCGGGCCGACCGCCTCGCGTTCCTTCCTCAACTTCCACCGAACCCAGGTGTGAGCGGGAGCCGCGAGAGCATGAGCGACGTACGCGAGAACCTCACCTACGAGCGCTTCGGCACCGCCGTCCGCGAGCTCGCCCAGACCATCGCCGACGACGGGTACGAGCCCGACGTCGTGCTCAGCATCGCCCGCGGGGGTGTTTTTGTGGCCGGCGGGCTCGCCTACGCCCTCGACTGCAAGAACATCCACCTCGTGAACGTCGAGTTCTACACCGGCGTCGGGACCACTCTCGACATGCCGGTCATGCTGGCGCCTGTCCCCAACGCCATCGACTTCTCCGACAAGAAGGTGCTGATCACGGACGACGTGGCCGACACCGGCAAGACGCTGAAGCTCGTCCACGACTTCTGAGTGGACGCCGTCGCCGAGGTCCGGTCCGCCGTCATCTACGAGAAGTCGCAGTCACTCGTGAAGTGCGAGTACGTGTGGAAGCGCACCGACGACTCGGTCTGGATCAATTTCCCGTGGAGCGTCGAGCCGCCCATCGTCAGGAAGCACACCACCGTGCTGGACGCGTGACAGCCGGTCAGAGGCTGGCCCTGCCCTGTTTCCAGTAGCCGCGGAACGCGATGTCGGATCCGGGGACGTCGCGTTCACCGGTCAGATGCCTGCGGATGCCCGTGGGGAGCGAGGATTCACCCGCGGTCCAGGTGTAGAAGGGGCCCGGCCGGAGTCGGGCGTCCCTCACCGCACGCAGCGCGAGCGTGCCCGGCCTCATGGCGGGTTCGTTGCGGGGCAGCCAGTGGATCTCGGTGGCCGCGGGTGCGGTGATCTCGCGGCGGATGTCGGCGTCGGCCGGGACTTCGAGGAAGACCTCGGTGGGCAGCGCGTCGGTGGAGCGCTCCAGGATCGCGAGGATCGCCGGCAACGCGCTCTCGTCGCCGACGAGGAGTTGCCAGGCCGCGTCGGGCGTCGGCGCGTAGCTGTGGCCCTCGTCCAGGAAAGCGATCTTGTCGCCGGGTTCGGCCGTCAGCGCCCAGGTGGCGCCGGGTGCGCCATCGACGTCGTCTTCGTGGACGGCTATCTCTATGTCGAAGCCCGCGATCTCCGGTCGGAAGCGGCGGATCGAATACGTCCTGACCCGGGGACGCTTCGCGCTCGACTGGAGGGCGAACTGGAGCATCCACCTTTCGCTGCTCGGGAGTACGATCTCGGCCTGGCCGGGGCCCGGAATGAAGAAGCGGCCCGCCTGGTCGTAGCCGGACTGCTCCAGGTGCCGGAAATCCTCTCCGCCCAGCGTGACGGACATGAAGTGCGGGCTGATCCGCTCGCGGCCCTGGACCGTCAGCGTCAACATCCGTCGGTGGCACGGGCGTTGGTGGCGTTGATGGCGTTGATGTCTGGTCGGCTTCGCTTTCGAACCGCGGGCGCTCATCGGTTCCTCCGGGGGACACCTGTACGGCCGCGGCCGCAGCCGCGGCCACAGTCGTAGTCGCGGCCGTGGTCGTGGTCGTGGTTGTAGTCGTGAGTGGTCATGCGGGCCATCCTTGGGGCTGCCGCAGTCGTCGGACCACCGGTAGTCTGACGGACCATGCCGGAAACCCGCCAACCTTTCACGCCTCCCTCGAAGCTCTGGCCGACGGTACCCAGCGGTGGGGGCTGGCTCCCGCACGGCTACCACCTCGATCCGCACTCCCACACCCAGGGGCAGTTGGTGTACGCGGCTGCCGGCGTCCTTGCCACCACGACCGACCGCGGGACCTGGGTCGCCCCGGCCCACCGTGTCACGTGGACGCCGCCCGGGTTCGTGCACTCCCATCGCTTCTACGGCAGGACCGACGCCCGGCTTGTCGCCGTCCCGGCCGACCTGTGTGACGGGCTCGTGGCGCATCCCAGCGTGTTCGCGGTGAATCCCCTGCTGCGAGAGGTACTTCTGGCGCTGACCGATCGCGGGGAGATCCGACCCGGCGCCTACGCGCGGCTGCTCGCGGTGGCGGTCGACGAGCTCGCCGAGGCCCCCGAGCAGTCCCTGCACCTGCCCGAACCGCGCGACGACCGGCTCCGTGCCGTCACCGATCTCCTCCAGGCCGATCCCGGCGTGGCCGCGACGCTGGCCGAGCTGGGGCGAGCCGCGGGAGCGAGCGAGCGCACCCTGAGCCGGCTCTTCCACACCGAGCTCGGCATGAGCTTCCATCGCTGGCGCACCACTCTTCGTATCCACCACGCCCTGGCCCACCTCACCAGCGGCCGGTCCGTCACCGATACCGCGATGGAGTGCGGGTGGTCCAACCCCTCCAGCTTCATCGAGGCGTTCACCGAGGTCGTCGGCCAGACCCCCGGCCGCTATCGAGCGGATCTCAAAGCGCAGCCTCGGTAGTCAGTCGTCAGTCGTCAGTCGTTGGTCGTCGGTCGTCAGTTGTTGGTTGACATAGTTCGTAGTACCAACCAAGATAAGTCTTGTTGGGAATACGAACTACGTCCTTCGGAGGTCACCATGCGTGCTGCCGTCATCACCGCCTACGACGCCCCACCGGTCTACCGCGAACACCCCGAGCCGGTCGAAGCGGGTGAGGGCCAGATGATCGTGGAGGTTCTCGCGGCCGGGCTGCATCACCTCACCCGGGCCAAGGCGAACGGGTCGCACTACAGCAGCACCGGCGAGTTCCCGCTCGTACCCGGCGTCGACGGTGTCGTGCGCGACGCGTCAGGAAAGCTCCGCTATGTGGTGCTGGACGACACGAACCTCGGTACGTTCGCCGAGCGTACGGTGATCGATCCGCGCCGCAGTGTCGTCCTGCCGGACGGTGTCGACCCGGTCGAGATCGCCGCCGCGATGAACCCGGCGATGTCGTCCTGGGTCGCGCTGCGCCGCCGTATCGAGTTCAAGGAGGGGCAGCGCGTTCTCGTCCTCGGCGCCACCGGTAACGCCGGGAGGATGGCGGTCCAGATCGCCAAGCGGTTCGGCGCCGCGCAGGTGATCGCCGCCGGGCGCAACGCGACCCGCCTCAAGGAGTTGCCCGCACTCGGCGCGGACGAGGTGATCACCTTCGACCAGGTCGGCCGCGCGGCCGATGTCGACGTCGTCATCGACTACGTATGGGGCGAGCCCTCCGCCCAGGCCATGATCCCGATGCTGACCGCCCGCGCCGACCGCGGGGCTCCGTTGACCTGGATCCAGATCGGATCGGTCGCCGGCGCGCTCGCGCCGATCCCGTCCAGCGCGCTTCGCGCGTCCCAGCTGCAGATCATCGGCAGTGGCATCGGCTCGGTGTCCCCTCGCGAGTTCATCGCGGAGCTGCCGGCGCTCGCCTCGGCGGTGCGGGAAGGAGCGCTTCACATACGGGCCCGCCGCGTGCCGCTCGCCGAGATCTCGCAGGCATGGACCGCCGAGACGGACGACCGCATCGTCTTCGTGCCCTAGACGCATTGCTCTGGGTCCGTCCTGGGTCCGTCCTGAGTTTTCGGTCCGTCCTCGGTCCGTCCTGGGTCGGTCCGGCTCTGGTCCATGCTTCTGGTCTGTCGCTGCCGGGCAGGCCACGGCATGGATCGCTCGGCGTGATCGGCGCCATCCACACTTGTTGGTAACACTAACCATGTCAATTAATGTGGCGGCATGACTTCCGAAGACCCCGACAACCCCGATAACCCCGGCAACTCCGGCAACTCCGAGAACGCCGATGCCTCCGACACCTACGAGGACGCCCTCGTCGACGGCCTCGTCCGCAGCGCCTTCCAGGTGATGGGCGTGCTCACCCGCATCGGTGCCGAGCACGACCTGTCCCTCACGCAGCTGCGAGTGCTCGGCATCCTGCGCGATCGCCGGCCCCGTATGACCGAGCTCGCCGGCTACCTCGGCCTGGACAAGTCGACGATGTCGGGGCTGATCGACCGCGCCGAGCGCCGCGGCCTGCTGGCCCGCGGGAAGAACCCGCAGGACCGCAGGGGTATCGACGTGTTCATCACTCCGGAGGGCTTCGAACTCACCCAACGGCTGAACGAAGAGATCCGCCGCACGCTGGCACCCGTGACCGGGCGCCTGGACCCGGAACAGCGCCGCCGGCTCGTCGAGATGCTCGAACCCGTCCTGACTCCGCCCCTGGCGCTGACACAGCGCGGCGCTGCCCACACCTGAGGCTCGCTCGGTCAGTACGGGCGGTCGCCGGCGATGGCGACGCGTTCCGCCACGCGACGGTGCGAGCCGTAGTCGTTCACCGCGTAGTGCTGAGTGGCCCGGTTGTCCCAGAAGGCGATGTCCCCAGGCTGCCAGCGGAAGCGCACCTGGTACTCCGGAACATGCGCCTGCTGTACGAGGTGGCGCAGCAGCTGGTCGCTCTCCTCGCGTGCCAGGCCCGTGATGCGGGTGGTGAAGGACGTGTTGACGAACAGCAGCCGCCGGCCCGTCTCCGGGTGGGTGCGGACGACCGGGTGTTCCACGGGCGGGAAGGTGTCCTGATACGGGGCGAGCCGCTCGGGGCCGTAGAAGCGGGCGAAGCCGGGGATGAAGTCGTGCACGGCGGTGGCGCCGTCGATGCGGTCCTTCACCTCCGGTGAGAGGTTGTCGTACGCGGCTGCCATGTCCGCCCACATCGTGTCTCCGCCGAAGGGCGGGACCTCGCGTAGCTGGAGCACGGCACCGAGCGCGGGCCGTTCCCGGAAGGTGACGTCCGCGTGCCACACGTTCTCGAAGGTCGGTGTGGCGCCGGCGCTCTTGTCGAAGCGCACCACGTCGGCGCTGGAGCCGCGGGCGAGCAGTGGGTTGGTCTCCAACTCCCCCCAGTTGCGGGCGAATCCGCTCTGCTGGGCGGACGTGAGGTGCTGGGCGCGGAAGAAGAGCACCTTCCACTCCAGCAGCGCCCGGTTGAGTTCCTCGCGCAGGGCGGGGTCGAGCGGGCGTGAGAGGTCGAGGCCCCTGATCTCGGCTCCGACGGTGCTTGCCTGCGGGACGAGTTCGAAGCGGTCGTAGGGGCGTTCCTGCCATCCCTCGGGCAACCGTCGCAGCTCACGGACTCCCTCGTAGAGCCCGCCTTCCGGCACGCGTGCTTCGCGCAGCGCGGGGGCCGGTGTCTGAGCCTCGGTCTGTTGGGTGGTGTGTTGGGCGGTGTGTTGGGCTGTCTGTGGGACGGTCACCGTCATGAAGTCCTCCTCGTTCGCATGGCCAGTGGGCCCACTGAGGGCTCAGGTGGCCAGTTGGTCGGATGGCGCCGGGTGGCAGTCGACAGCGGATGGCGGTCGACAGGAGACGCGAGATGTGTGGGCCTGGGCGGCGCGCACGCGCGAGTCCGGTGGCGAGGAGAGGAGGGGAAATGACCGATACGGCGGGACCTCGGAAACCTCGGGACCTTGGGACCTCGGGACTGCGGCGCGGCGAGCGTCACGGCTCGGCGGATGGCGCGCTATCGCCCGGAGCGTTCGCACCCGATCCGATTCGGGACGCAACAGCGCCCCGTCATCGTGTCGATCCAGTGTCCGGTCATGTTGATGATTGTGCGAGGCGCGCCTCTGCCGTGTCAACGGGGCCACAGGGCCACGGGGCCATGGGGCCATGGGGCCATGGGGCCATGGGAAGCGTCGGGGTGTAGTCGACGCCGTGGACGGTTTCTTCGACGATGTCGTTGCGGGTGGCGCCGGCCGCGGCGAGTGCGGCGTCGGGATCACGGGCGATCTGTGCGGGATCAGCTCCTTTCAGAGGGCGTACCCGCCCAGGCCGTCAGCGCCTGGACCCGCTCGTCGCTGCGCGCGCCGCCGTCGGTGGTACGGGTGGCCCACGCGACGTGGCCGTCGGGGCGTACGAGAACCTCGGTCACCCCGTCGAGGTCCGTGTGCTCGTCCTGTTCGTCGTACTTGTCAACGGTGACGGTCGTGACCCGCGAGCCCCAGCCTGCCTCGACGGCCTGTCGAAGGGCCGGGTCCCCGGCCGGAGTGAGCAGAACGAAGCGGCCCTGGGCGAGCAGTTCGTACACCCGCGTCGCCTCCGAACCGGCGGCGGTGAGGCCGACATCGGGCATACGCCGCCCCACCAGCGGATCGGCTCCCGAATCCGCCGGCGGATAGCGGGTGCCGAGCGCGGAGACCTGATCGGCGAGCCAACGGTTGACCTCCGCCATGCCCAGCAGATGGTCGAGGAGCTTGCGCAGGGCCGCGGCCGGGCGCTGGTACTGCGGGACGAGCGGCAGCTCCGCCAGCAGAGTCTGCACCTCGGTGTTCTCGGTCACCGACCGGCCGACCGGCCGGCGCTCCGCGTCGTAACTGTCCAGCAGCCCGGGCGGGGCCCAGCCGTTGACGACGGCGGCCAGCTTCCACCCCAGGTTCATGGCGTCCTGAAGCCCGGTGTTGAGCCCCTGGCCCGCCGCGGGGAAGTGGATGTGGGCGGCGTCGCCCGCCAGCAGGACGCGGCCCGCGCGGTAGCTCTCCGCGAGCCGGGTGGCATTGCCGAAGCGCGACAGCCAGCGGGGTTCGGCGACTCCGCAGTCGGAGCCGGTGATCCGGGTGAGCGACGTACGAAACTCCTCCAGGGTCACGGGCTCCGAAGCAGGCACCCGTATCCGCTCCGAATCCAGGTAGACGAACCGGGTGAGCCCTCCCTCCAGCGGCGCGACGATCACGCCACGGGCCCGTGCCGCATCGAGGGCGCCGGGCCGCGGGTCGACGACCGTGAAGTCACCGAGCACCCCGGTCAGGGTCTCGTCGGTGCCGGGGAAGCCGATCCCCGCGGCCTGCCGTACGACGCTGCGCCCGCCGTCACACCCGACCGCGTAAAGGCCACGCACGGTCTCGGTGCCGCCGCCGGGACCGCGTGCCGCCACCTCGACCCCGTCGCCGTCCTGGTGCACGCCGAGGGTCTCGTATCCCCGGCTGATCTCCACCCCCAGCTCGTGCGCCCGCTCCTCAAGGATCGCCTCGGTGCGCGCCTGGGTCACGAAGAGGGTGTAGCCGTGCCGGGAGTCGAGGGTGCTGAAGTCCAGATGGGTGGGCAGCCCCGCGAAGTGCCAGCCCGGCACGGTCCGGCTGAACGGGAGGAACCGGTCGAGCAGCCCCCGCTGGTCCATCAGTTCCACGCTGCGCGGGTGCAGGCTCAGCGCCCGCGAGTCCTGCTGCGGTTCGGTGCGGCGCTCCAGGATCCGGGTCCGTACGCCCGCCAGTGCCAGCTCGCAGGCGAGCATCAGCCCGGTCGGGCCCCCGCCCACGACGATCACATCGGTGTTCATCGGAGATGTCCCTCCATATTTAGTGAACAGCGTTCACGTGAACGCTGTTCACTATAATCGGGTCCATGAGCTCCCCGTCAAGCCCGACAACTCCGTCAACTCCGTCAACCCCGTCAAGCTCGGCCAGAGGCCGGCCCGCCCGACTCGATCGGGCCCGCACCGTCCGGACCGCCCTCGACCTGCTGAACGAGTCCGGTCTCGACGCGCTGACCATGCGTCGGCTCGCCGATGCGATGGGCGTCCAGGCCGGCGCGCTGTACCGTTACTTCGCGACCAAACAGGACCTGCTCACCGCGATGGCCGAGCGGATGGTCGGCAGCGTCGCCGATGCCGCCGATGCCGCCGATGTCGTTGATGTCGTTGATGTCGCCGGGCCGACGGGGGACGGCGACTGGAGCGCGCGAGTGGCGCGCCTCGCCCGCGCGCTGCGTACGGCCCTGCTCGCCCATCGCGACGGCGCACGCGTCTTCGCCGGTACGCACTCGACCGGCCCGAACACCCTGGGATTCGCCGAGAGTCTCGTCGGCGTGCTGCGTGAGGCGGGCTTCGGCGACGGCGAAGCGGCGCGGGCGCTCTACGCGGTGGCCAACTTCACCGTCGGCCACACCCTGGAGGAACAGGCCGCCCTCCGGCCGGGGGACGGAGGGCTCACCGATGCGGGGGCCCTGTACGAGGCGACGGTGGCAGGGACGTATCCGCACCTCGCCGCCACCCTCCCGGTGCTCACCACCACGGACTTCACGGCACACTTCGAGTTCGGACTGCGGTTGCTCCTGGACGGACTGCGTGCCGTCCGGCGGTGAGCCCGCGCCGCCTCGGTGATACCCCTGTGCCTTCTGTTTCCGGGTTACTTCTGCCTGACGTCGGTGCAGTAGACGTCCTTCGCGGGCAGGCGGCCGGTGGTCAGGAACGTGACGGTGGCCTTGTCGGCGCAGGCGGAGCCCTCGTTGTAGACGTAGTGGCCGCCGTTGTCGACGCCGACGAAGCCGGAGCGGTCGCCGAGGGCCTGGTGCAGGCCGACGCCGCCCTCCCACGGAGTGGCGTTGTCACGGCGGTTCTGCAGGATCAGGGTGTTGCGCGAACCCTTGTCGGTCACGGTGACGGTCGGCTCCGCCGGCTTCTCCCAGAAGGCGCACGGCCAGACGTTGGCCGGCATGCCCGCGGTGAGCGGCCACGCCTTCCGGTCCGCGGCGCTACGGGTCGCGTAACCGTCGATGTCACGGGGCCATTCGACGTCGCCGCAGGTGAGCGCCAGGAAGAGGGTGGCCTGGTTGTCAGCGGGGACGCCCGGCGTGGTCGGGGTGTCGGCGAACACCTGCTTGAGCACGGCCTTGTCGGCCTCCGTGGTGCTGCCGTCGGCCAGGTCGGCGGCGGCCTTCCAGAACTGGGTCAGCGGCGCCAGGGTGTCGTTGTGCAGCAGCATGCTGTACGTGATGGTCCGCAGCAGCGGCCCGTCGAGTGACAGTGGTGTGCCAGGGACCGGGGCGGGCTCGCGGTCGAGCCGGTCGACGAGGCGGAGGTAGGTGGCGGTCACCTTCTCGACGTCGTCGCCCAGCCCGAGGGTGCTGTCCTGCGCCGCGGCGACGCGGGCCGCGTCGGGAAACCGGTCGGCCATGCCCTTGCCCCAGGTGTCGGCCACCTCGTCGGCCCATACCTTGTCGGGGTTGACGTTGCCCTCCAGCACCATGCGGTCGGTGTGCTTCTGGAACAGGGTCCGGTAGACCGCGCCGAGGTACGTGCCGTAGGACTGGCCCCAGTAGGAGATCTTCTTCTCGCCGAGTGCCTGGCGGATACGGTCCATGTCACGGGCGGTGTTGGCCGTGGTGAAGTGCTTGAGGTTCTTGCCCACCGTGTCGGCGCATTTCCTCGCGTCGGCCTCGGCGAGGGCCGCGTTCTCGGTGATCGAGCCGTCCGCTGCGGGATAGGGGAAGAGCGCTGCCACGGACGGGTTCTCCAGGCCGCAGCTCTGTGGGGTGCTGTGCTCGACGCCGCGCGGGTCGAAGCCGATCAGGTCGTAGCTGTCCCGTACGGATCTGGGCAGGGTCTTCGCCATGGCCGAGGGCATCTCGATGCCGCCCAGGGCCGGTCCGCCGGGGTTCAGGAGCAGGACGCCGCGCCGTTTCCCCGGTTTCGCGGTGGCCAGCCGGGAGACCGCCACGTCGATCTTCGCGCCGCCCGGCTCCTGATAGTTCAGCGGGACCTTGAGCGTGGCGCAGGTCAGGCCGGCGGCGCGCTCCGTTCCCTTGGCCGGCTCGGGGCACTTGCCCCACTTGAGCGAGGCGGTTGCCGTGCTCCGGCCGGCCGCCTCGCCGGCTGTCTTGGTCGGAGGCGCGTCATCGGCTTCCGAGGAGCAGGCGGCCAACCCGCTTCCCGCCAGTGTCGTGACCAGCAGAGCCACGGTGAACCGACGACCGCCGGGAAATCCGGACCCTCGGAGGCTGCGCGTCTTTTCCATGGTGTTGCCCTCCACTGCTGAGCTTCGCGTGACCGTCAGGTTCGGCGGCTGCCTTGACAGTCATGAGTCAATCCGCGACAGCAGGCCCCTCGCGTCACCGCAGGGTGGACAGCCGGACTAGCTCTCCAGGGGGACAGGGACCCGTTCCACCGGAATCCACAGCTCCGCGTCCGCCCGTGCGGCGTCCGGGGTGAGGCGGGTGCGGAGGATCTCGGGGCCCGGCCTGCTCCGGTACGGGGTGGAGGGGAACCACTGGGTGAAGACGTCCCGCCACATGTGCTGGAGTGCCTGGGGGAACGGGCCGGAGCTTTCGAAGACGGCCCATGCCCCGGCCGGGACGGTGAGCGAGTCCAGGTCCGCGTTCAGGTCCGTGTCCAGGCCCGCGTCCAGGCCCAGGTTCTGGCTCCGGTCCTGGTCCTGGCCGTCGTCCTGTGGAGGCGCGGCTCCGGTCACCACGCCGTGGTAGTAGTCGAGTTCGGTTCCCTCCGCCCGGCTCGGGTCGAGGTTGTCGCTCACCCCGACGATTCCCCGCGGCTCCTGGTCGGACAGCGCGCCGACGCGCCGCAGCGTGTCCTGGTCGATGCCGCGGATGAACTCCCCGATCGCCGGGTTCATCCCCTCGTGGACGAGCGGGACCCGGATCTTCCTGCCGACCACACGGAACTGCTCCTTCTCCACGATCCGGTATCGCATGCTGCTACTCCCTTCGACGACGAGACGGAAGGACAACCGGGGCTGGGAGCTCAGCGCGGCGCCGGTACGCCGGGCCTCGCCAGGGCCCACCCCGTGCATGGCGCGGAACGCCCGCGCGAACGCCTCCCCGGAGCCGTAGCCGTACCGCACCGCGATCTCCAGCAGCGTCCGCTCCTCGGCGAGGACCTCGGCGCCCGCGACGGTGAGCCGTCTGCGCCGGATGTACTCGGACAGCGGGAGCCCCGCCAGCGCGGAGAACATCCGGCGGAAGTGGTACTCGGACGTCACCGCGATCCGCGCCAGCTCGGTCACCTCGATCCGCTGATCGAGACGCGACTCGATGTGCTCCAGGGCCTCGTTCAGCCGCTCCAGCAACTCGGTCTCCTTCCCTTGCGTCCTCCACGTTAGGAACGTCGTACCTTGCCGGACCCGACATTCCGTGCCCGGTCCGGTCGGGTGGAGCCGGTGTGGCCGGCGGGCGGTTGCCGGTACCGGACAGGTAACTAAAGAAACGCTTGCGTTTCGTTCCGGTCCTCCGTAGCGTGTGTGTACGAAACCGTTTCGTATCGATGGGAGTCCGGATCGTGCCCAGCCGTCACCGCAGCAGCGCGCCTCCGGCGAGGCGTCCGCGGACGCCCACCGTCGCGCGGGCCCCGCGATGACGGACTTCCTGGCCTCGCCCGTGCTCCTCGCCGTCGCCCTCTCCCTCGTCTCCGCGGTCTGCTATGCCGCGGCGGCCGTGGTCCAGGCAAGGACCGCCGCAGGCACCGCGAGTCTGCGCGGCGCGCTCACCCGTGGTTCCTGGTGGGGGTCCGTCGCCCTCAACGGCGTCGGTGCGCTGCTGCACGTGGTGGCTCTGCGGTACGGGCCGCTGACTCTCGTCCAGCCGCTCGGTGCGCTGAGCCTCGTGGTGGCGGTGCCCCTCGGCTCGCTGGTCACCCGCCGCCGGACCTCGGGCACGCAGTGGCGCGGGACGGCGTTCACCCTCGTCGGGCTGACCGCGCTGCTGGCGGCCACCGCGTCGGGCGGTGCGCCGGCCGACACCCTGGGGACCGGTGAGGTACTCCTTGTCGCGCTCGCCGCCGTCACCGCCGTCGTGGCGCTCGTCCGCTTCGCCTCGGGCCGGCGTGCCGCCACTGCGGGCGGGGGTGGCCTCGCCTTCGCGGCGGCTTCGGGCATCGCCTCGGGAGCCGGCTCCACACTGGCGCAGAAGCTCGCCGTGGGAGGGGCGCCCACCTGGAGCGTGGCGCTGGTGGCGGTCCTGGCCGTGGGCCTCGCCGCGGCCGGGGTGCTGCTCGCCCAGAACGCGTACCGCAGCGGCCTCGGCGGGCCGCTCGCCCTGCTCACCCTCGTCAATCCCGTCACCGCGTCCGCGATCGGCGTCACGCTGCTCGGCGAGGGCGTCCAGTACGGCGGGGTGGGAACCTTCCTGGCCCTCGCCGGTGCCGTGGCGTCCGTCCGGGGCGTGATCCTGCTCAGCCGGCCCCAGGACAGTCGGCCGCTGGAGGCCGAAGGCACCGTCGGACGGCCCCGCGCGGCGCGCGCGAACAGCGGCTTCACCGACATCAACAACTTCACCGACATCAGCAACCTCGCTGACATCAGCAACCTCACCGGCGTGAGCCGGGCCCTCTGAAACGGAGCACATGACCATGACGATGACGATGACCACGCTTCAGATTCCCGTCCGGGCGGTCGTGCGCGCGGCCGGGCTGGTGGACGTGCCCGCCGTGGTGCGTCTGATCACCCAGCCCCAGGCGCAGTCCCCGTCCTGCTCGGCGTCCCAGGCCGTGGACTGGGAGCAGGCACAGCGCGCCATGCGGCTGCTGCTGGCCCACCACGCCCTTGAGGAGGGCCAGGTGTGGGTGGCCGAGCGGGAGGACGACGGTACGTTGCTGGCGGCGGCGGTCTGGCTGCCGCCCGGAAGCGGTACGGGTGGTCGTCCCGGCCCGGCCCTCAAGAACGTACTCTCCCGCGAACTGACCACGCGCCTGCCGCGGCACCCGGTCCTGTCGAGGGCGCTGAAGGCGGCCGGGCCCGACCAGCCGTTCTGGACGCTGGTCGCCGTCTGCGTGCCGGACGACACGGAGGCCTGGGACCGTACGGTGGTCGCCGACCTGTTGGCTCCGGGGCTGCGCGCGGTCGACGACCAGGTCGCCACGGCCGTCGCGGTCACGATGTCCGCCCGCCACGGTGACCAGTTGCGGTCTCTCGGCTTCCGGGGGCCGCGCGAGGTGTGTGTCGCACCCGGCGCGAGCGTTTGGCTCACGAGCCGCCAGGCCATGGACCGGGCGGCTGCCTGACGACGGCCGGCTGACGACGGCCGGCCGACGGGAAACACGTCAGGCGGGCACCCAGCTGTCGGGTGCCCGCCTGACGGTGGCTGACTGACCAGCCGGCTTCCAGGTGTTCAGACGTTCTAGAACGTGCCCAGCTTGATGATCGACAGCAGTGCGGCCAGCTGGATCGCCGATGCTCCCAGGGCCTTGGGCCACGGCAGGTCGTGCGACTTTTTGACCATCAGGGTGAACAGCGCGCCGGCCGCCACCCAGGTCACCCAGCCGAGGATCTTGACGAACGACGCGTCGCCGCCCGCGAACATCGCGACGACCAGTCGCGGCGCGTCCGTGAGCGACATGATCAGCATGGAGAGGCCGACCGTGGGCTGCCAGGCGCCGTCGCCGCCGAGCTGGCGGGCGAGAGTGTGCGTGACGACACCCAGGATGAAGGCGCTCAGCACGATCGCGATCGCCGTCGTCAGGACGATGGGGACCGCGTTGGACAGCGTGGCGTGTATGACCTCGTCACGGGCACCGTCGAAGCCGAAGACGGCCAGCAGTCCGTAGAGGAACGTCACGACGAGGGCCGGGCCCCACATCGTGTAGTCGCGCATCTGCAGGAACGTCTGGTTCGGGCGGGTGACGACGCCGCTCAGCAGCTCCTTCCAGCGCAGCCGCGGGCCCACCGGGGGCGCGGAGGCCTGGCCCGCGCGGTAGGTCTCACCCGGGTTGTACGGGTCCTCGCCGATGGAGAACGCCGCTGTGTGGCCCGCCTGGTTGGCCGCGTACGGGTCCGGGCCCTGGGCGTGCTGACCGTGGTCGCCGAAATACTCCGGCTCACCATGTCCGTTCGTCTGGGGCCACTGCTGCGGGCCGTTGCCGCCGCCGCCGTACTGGGGCTGCGGCGGGTAGGCCCCGGGCGCGGGGGGATAGCCGTACGACGGGCCGCCCTGGGGGGCCTGCTGTCCGTACGGCTGCTGCCGCTGTTGTTGCGGAGGCGCCTGCTGCGTGCGGTTGTCCCGGCCGCGTCCGATCCTGAATCCAGCCACGTCATCGAACGTACCTGGTCCCGCGGAGCCGCGTGCCGGGCCCGGGGTATCGGACCCGGCTTTGCGGCCGACCTGTGACATCCACTAGGGGGCCGCCCAGCCTGCACCTAGGGGGTCTGCCCTGTGCTTTGTCAGAGGTTGCTCAGGGTTCCGCCGTAGGTGGGTGGATTGCGATGCGCTCGACTGCCGAGTTCGGGACTCCTCCGACTGCGTAGAGGTCGCTGCCACTCAAGAAGCCCTGCGGCTCCGCGAAAGCGACGAGCCCGGCACCGTGGTGGAAGCCACCGGTGCCGGGCTCGTCGCCCTCATACGTCATCTCCGCCCGTCGACCGGGCTTGCCTCGACCGGGCTGTGACAGAGCGGCAGTCGGTGAGGCGGTCGAGGCGGTCGAGGACGGTCAGTCCGCGAAGTTGGCGCCCAGGGCCGGGGTGCCTGAGCCCGAGATGCCGACCGTGGACGTGTAGATGCCCGCGGACGAGGACAGGGAGCCGTCCGTGCCGGAGCGCAGGGCGTAGACGGCGCCGTTGTTGCCGTTCTCGCCGAGGGCGCCGATGATCACGTCGCCCCGGCCGTCGCCGTCCAGGTCGTCGATGTGCACGTCGGAGCCGAAGACGTCGTTCTTCTCGTTGGAGTTCGGCACGCCCGCGGTGTTCTGGTCGAGGAACTTCGCGCCCGCGCCCGTGATGCCGGAACCGTCCGCGGCGCCGTACAGGACGGTCGCCGAACCCGCGTCCGCGACGCCGGCGAGGTTCTCGCCCGGCGTGCCGACGACCAGGTCGAGGTGGCCGTCGCCGTTGACGTCACCGAGGTCCAGCTCGGCGCCGAAGCCGTCGCCCGCCTCGCCGCCGCCGGGTACGCCCGCCGTGTCCTGGTCGATGGTCTGCACGTCGCCGTAGGCCGGCCCGGAGGCGGAGCCCTGGCCGATCAGCGCGGCGCCGCCCAGCTGCGCCCCGGCGATGCCCTCGTCCCAGGCGAGGCCGAAGACGATGTCGTCGTAGCCGTCGCTGTTCGTGTCGCCGACGTCCGTGATGATGCCGGCGGGCAGCTTCTGGTAGCTGGCCGACTTGATGCCGCTCGCCGAGCCCGGGAACCAGAAGTTGGCGTTGTAGCCCTCCTCGGTGTCCAGCTCGAAGCCGTTGACGATCAGGTCCTCGACCCCGTCACCGTTGGCGTCTCCCGACTGCAGGAACTGGACGCCCCAGCCGTCGCCGCTGTGCACGGCCGCGGAGACCGTGTAGCTGCCGCCGGTCGCGCCGGAGCGGGTGAAGCCGCCACGGGTGATGTCGACCGTCGAGGCGCTGAGCGTGCCGAAGGCCAGGTCGTCCTTCCCGTCGCCGTTGAAGTCGGCGGCCTCCAGCACGGCGCCGAACCCGTCGTGCTTGGTGGGGCGCGGGTCGGCGACCGTCGTGCCGCCCTTGAGGCCCGCGGCGGAGCCCCACAGGATCGCGACGGTGCCGCCGTCGACGTCACTGCCGACGTCCTCGCCCTGGGCGCCGACCGCCACGTCGTCGTAGCCGTCGCCGTCGAAGTCGCCGTACGCCGTGTCGGTGCCGAAGTAGTCGTTCTTCTCGGCCGAGCCGGGGACGCCCGCGCTGTTCTGCGTGATGGTGGCGTGCGCGCCACCGCCGTACACGATCGTGAGCGCTCCGGCGGCGGCCTTGCCGTCCACGTACGTGCCGGTGGCGGAGACGGCGACGTCGGCGAGCCCGTCGCCGTTGAAGTCGGCGTCCGCGGCGGAGACCGCGGCCGAGCCGGCGGCTGTCGCGGCGGTCGCCGCGAAGGTGAGCAGCCCACCCGTCAGCGCGACAGCGGTCGCCGTCGCGAGGGTGAGTCGCAGGTGCTTGTGCATGCGGGATTCTCCTGCGGCATGCGGGGGGCGCCGGTGGGCGCCCGCAGTCAATGGGGTGCGTGACCACCCGTGTTCGCCCGGAGTTCTCCTGGGCTTTACAGGTGGTTTGCGATCAGGAGACCTGTGAGGAGTGGTGAGGGTTGTATGTGGGTTCGAAGTTTTCTTCGCCAATTTCCGTGACGGGAGGGGAAATTGGGGCATACGAGGCATGCGGGGCAGTCTGTGGTCGCGCGTCAGCCTTCCGCGCCCAGGAATTCCGACGTGGAGAACGTCAGTCCGGGCTTCCGCGCGATCAGGTCCTTCTTCGCGCCCGGGTAGACGGCCACCGTGTCCTTGGTGTCCCCGCGGTAGGTGCGGACCACCAGGTCCGCCCGCCCGTCTCCGTCGAAGTCGGCCACCTCCAGCACCCGGGTGGTCCCGCCGGCCGGCGGTTGCACGGTCACCATGCCGGTCGCGGACAGTCCGCCGGCGCGGCCCTTGAGAATCCTCAACTGTGAGCCGCTGGAGACGAGTTCGCTTCTGCCGTCGCCGTCGAAGTCACCGGAGTCCAGGACCGTACCGGCGACGGCGAGTTCACCGCGTGCGGTGCCCGGTACGTCGTAGCGCAGGGCGGTGTCGCGCAGTGTGCCGATCGCCGCGTCGAGCCCCTTGCCCTTGCCGAACCGGCCGAAGGCGACGTCGACACCCTTCGGGAGGGCGATCTCGGTGCCGGTGGGCCCGGTCGGGCCGCCCGGGACGAGGAAGGAGGCCGAGGTGCCCGAGCCCTCGGCGGTGCGTACGAGCAGGTCGTCGGCGCCGTCGCCGTCGATGTCCACGGCCGGCGGAGTCGGGACGTTCCCGGGTGAGGCGAGCGGCGCGCCGGCCGCCTTCGGTGAGCCCTTGCGGGTGAAGGGCCCGCGCAGAAAACTGAGGCGCCCGTCGGAGGCGTGCACGACGAGGTCGGCGGCCTTGTCGCCGTTGAAGTCGCCGCACACCGGCTGGTCGGGCCAGTCGTTGCCGAAACGTGCCCGCGCGGGAATCGCCAGCTTCACGGCCTTGCCTGCCAGGCCCCGGGGCGAACCGAAGAGGATCTGCAGCGGCACCGGCGGCTGCCCCTGCCCGTCGTACGGCGGATCGGTCGAGACGACGAGATCGGTGAAGCCGTCCTTGTCCAGGTCGCAGCTCGCCTCTGCGTCGAAGACGGCCGGCACCTGCCCTTTGGTGGTGGCGGCGTGCTGGGCGGTGCTCAGCAACTGCCGCGCGCCGGGGGTGAGTCCGCGGGCCGACCCGTACACGACGCCGATGCCGGCGTCGTCCCCGTGGCTGTCCCGCTTCACGAGATCGTTGAGTACGAGGTCGCGGTGCCCGTCGCCGTTGAAGTCACTGTCGGCCTTGCTGCCCCTGCCGAGGGGTACGGGGATGCGGGCAGGGGCCTTGGCGGCCTTGACGGGCTCACGGCCGGCCGGGTCGGCGTGGTCCTCGCCGTCCGGCCCGCCGCAGCCGGCGAGCAGCAGGGCGCAACTCGCCACGGCACCCGCCACACGCATTCCGCTCTTCCCCATGGCCACGCCAACCCCGACCGCATCGTGAGACAACAACCTGCCCATGATGCGGTGGCGAGAGGTCAGAAGTCACCAGGGATGTTCACTCTTCGGTCCGTCTTCGGTCCGTCTTCGGGACGAAGCACCCCTGCCGACACCATGGCCTCCGTCACGCCCGGCTGCCGTTCGAGCGGCCGAACAGCTCGATCTCCGCGATGGACACCTGCTTCTTGGAGTCCGCGGCGTAGGCCGAGCGCAGGATGAACCGCACCGCGACGACCGCCCCCACCCGGAACTTGCGGGGCTGGCCGCCCGCGCTCCGGTCGAGGTTGATGATCCGGCTGCTCTTCTTTCCGTCGGCGGTGGTGATCTGCGCCTCGATGCGGTGCGGAAGGGCCGACTCCTGGAGGTGTTCCACCTTGGCCGAGACGCCGGAGGTGATGACCACGTCCAGCAGCCGGGTCGGATTGTCGAAGCGGGCCTCCACCCATTCGCCCTCGCCGGACTCCGAGATGCCCGGCCCCCACCAGGTGTTGCTGAGGCCGTCGAAGGCGAGCTGCGCGCTGTGCCCGGGATACGAACGGGACGCCTTGACGGTGTCCGGGCCGACCGGGGCGCGCTTGGCGAAGTGGTCGCGGGTCGCGTCGACCCCGTCGCCGATGTTGACGATGAGGGCGATGACCAGGCCGATGACGGCGGCGCCGACGACCCAGTTCATGATGCGTCCGAAGCCGCGGCGCAGGCGGGGGCGGTCGCCCGCCCACGGGTTCTCCATGTTGCGCCAGTTGACCATCCGGCGCCACCAGGTCTGCCGCTCCGGCGGGCGGGGGCCGCCCTCCATCGGCATGGCGCAGCGCGCGCAGAAGTGCCGGTCGGGACGGTTGGGGGTGGAGCACCAGGGGCACGGCGGGCCGTCGTCCGGGCCGGACTGGGGGCCCGGGGCGCGGACCTGGGGG